>NZ_JACJNU010000063.1:0-46115 GCF_014849525.1 Microcoleus sp. FACHB-SPT15
GCTTTTGATTTGCTGGGCGTGAGTGTATTTTGTACCCAGTAAAGTCGGGGGATTTCTTGCCCTTACTTCAGTCACAGCATGGGTTATGGCGATTTGTCAAAGGGGAACTTCAGATTAAAATACACAGGCACTCTTGGTGTATTGGTAAAAGCCAAACAGTCAGGATATCTCTCAGCCGTAGCACCAGTTATTAATATGCTTCGCAGTAAAGGTATGTGGTTGACTGACAAAATCATCAGTGATGTTCTGCGATTGTCAGGAGAGTAGGGTTTGGCTCCCAGAAAAGAGGAAGCGATCGCACTCTCCCCCCATCCATCCAAAAAGCGATCGCAGCAACCAGCCAACAAGACTCGATGCAATGAACGCCTTACTTCAACTGCTCAATTAAGCGATCGCCCACCCGCAAAGCATTGGCAATCACTGTTAAGCCGGGACTCACACTGGCATGAGATGGGAAAAAACTGCTGTCTACGACATAGAGATTATGCACTTCGTGGGCACGACAGTTTAGATTCAACACAGAAGTCGCCGGGTCTTCTCCAAACCGACAGGTGCCGCACTGATGAGCAACAACCTGTACAGGCATATCACTACGAGGATGAGTTGTGCGGTTAAATACATTGGGCTGAGACTGCTCAACGCTTTTCAATACATCAACCCAACGATATACCAAGCGATCGTGCGCTTCTACATTATTCGCGGTGTAATCAATTCGCAGTTTGTCTCCCACATAGCGAACGCGATTGTCGGGATGGGGCAAGTCTTCCGTTTTCAGCCACCAGCCAATTGAATGGGTTGCCAACTGCCGCAAGCCAAAATTTGGCATAAGTCTAGACAAGGCTGATAAAACAGGGGGAGCTTCTGCAAAAATGACATCTTGAAAAATGCCGCCAGAGTTTTGCACATGACCCATCGGATAGGGAAAATCCTTATCTCCCCAATAAAAATCATTTAGCCCCAGTGTGCGCGAAAATGACGCAGAATTAGCGCTAGAAGTTAACTGCACCACAACTGAAAGCAGTTGTTTCATCAAATTTCGCCCCACCTGATTAGAGCCGTTCGCAATCCCGTTGGGGTGTTTTTCATTGACAGATCGCAGCAGCAATGCCGCCGAATTCACGGCACCACAGGCAAGCACCACAATATCGCCTAAAAACAAATAGGACTGTTCCCCAATTTTTGCCTCAACCGCCTTGATCTCTGAACCCGATGGGTTGGTATGCAGACAAACGACTTGAGCAGAAGTTTTCAGCGTCACGTTTTCGCTGTTAAGGATTGGGGTAACTCCGGTGTCTTCTGCATCAGTTCTACCCTGATCGCCCAAACCTAGCGGCAAATGAACGGGATGCAACCCCTGCTGAGAAAGGGTGTCACCAATGCGTTGCACCATCGGTTCATGGGCAACTTCCGGAAACGGATAGGCTTCGCTATGGGGCGGTTCAGTGGGGTCATCTTCAGCTTTACCGTGTACTTGATACAGCTTCTCGGCTTCTGTGTAGTAAGGCTCAAAATCCTGATATTTTAGTGGCCATGCGGGAGAAAGCCCACTTTGATGCTGCACTTGCTCAAAGTCACGTTCGCGCATTCGCTGCAAAACGCCACTCCAGATTTTGGTATTGCCACCAACCGCATAATACGTTTGCGGAGAAAACGGCTCCCCTGTATTGTCATACCAGGTTTCAGGCGCGTGAAATTGCTCTTTCTTAAAAACTTCTGTATCGACTAACTCGGAACTTTCGCGATAGATCAGTTCTCCCCGATCTAGCAGCAAAATCTTTTTACCAGTTGGTGCCAGCTTTCGCGCCAGTGTTCCGCCGCCTGCACCTGTACCAACAATAATTACGTCATAGTATTGGTCGTCAATGATCATGGGAGTCTCCTACTGCCAAACATAAATGAGCGTGTACAACACGATCCAAATGACATCGACAAAGTGCCAGAACAAAGACGTTGCTTCAACACCAAAGAAACCGTTGTCGTAGTTACCGGGAATAAACGATCGCCCCAACATCAAACTTTGCAGCAGAATTCCGGTGAGAACATGCAAGCCATGAAATCCAGTTAATAAAAAGAACGTGCCGCCGAACAAACCTGATTGATAGGTAAATGGTAAACCACGCCATTCCACAGCTTGCCCCCATAGGAAATAGCTACCCATCGCCATCGTAGCTAATAGAAATAGGCGAAAGCCCCACAGTTTTTTATCGTGTAAATAACGCTCAGCCACATAAATGACAAAACTACTGGAAACCAGCACGATTGTATTAATCAGTGGCTCTCTGGTTTCCAAGCCAGTAACTCCTGGTGGATACCAGTCCGGGCTGGTGGTTTTGTAGACAATGTAACCCGCAAAGAAGCTCAGGAAGATGACACTTTCCGACAGCAGAAACACGATAAAGCCAAATTTGCTGTTTCCTGCTTCGTCATGCTCCTGGTGCTGTCGAACGTTAGCTTCAACGTCTTGTGCGTTGCGTAGCTCCCCGGAGGGGTTCGCCTTTTCTGCTGTCATGATGGTTGCTGCTGCGTGAAAGATTCAGGAAATTCAGTCAAGCCTGGGTTAGGAACGTTTCCGACCAATGGTTCGTTGCTACCGTAGCCGTAGGGACGCGAAACCACGATCGGCGTTTCTTCAAAGTTTTCTACTGTGGGTGGTGAAGAGGTGAGCCACTCTAAGCCGTATGCCCGCCAGGGATTGTTGCCCACTTTGTCGCCCCGAATCCAGGAACTCACCATGTTGAGAATAAAGGGTAGCGTTGATAGCCCCAACAGAAACCCGCCAAGACTCGCTAAGACATTCCAGTAGGCAAATTCTAGGTCATAGGATGCGACACGACGGGGCATTCCCATCAATCCAGCCGGGTGCATGGGTAGGAAGGTTAACGCCGTTCCCAGGTAAGTCAAGGCAAAGTGCAGTTTGCCCAACCCTTCGTAATACATGCGTCCAGTCATTTTGGGGAACCAGTGATAGATTCCGGCATAGATGCCCATGACGATCGCACCATACAGCACGTAATGGAAATGTCCGACCACAAAGTAGGTGTTGTTGACGTGAATATCGATCGGCACAGAAGCCAGAAAAATTCCGGTTATGCCAGCAAATAGCCAGTTACTAATGCCGCCCAGCGCAAATAGCATTGGCGTGGTGAAGCGAATCTTGCCACCCCAAATCGTTGCCACCCAACCAAATACTTTAATACCGGAAGGAATGGCAACCAGCATAGATGTCACCATGAAGAGTATCCGCATCCAACCTGGAGTGGCACTGGCAAACATATGATGCACCCACACTACACCACTGACAACCGTAATCAAAATAGATGATGCCGCAATCACAGGGTATCCAAATAGGGGTTTGCGGGCATGAACGGGCAAAATTTCGGAAAACATCCCAAACGCTGGCAGAATCATCACATAGACCGCCGGATGGGAGTAAAACCAGAAAAAGTGTTGATAAAGTATAGGATTGCCGCCTCGCTCTGGTGCAAAAAAACTGGTGCCGATCGTGATATCGAGCAACAGCATGACTGCCCCCCCAGTTAGTGCAGGCAGCCCATACAGTTGAATTAACTGCGCCCCCAGCACTGCCCAGACAAAGGCAGGGGTTTTAAACCAAGTCATTCCCGGTGCCCGCATCCGGAAGATGGTGGTGACAAAGTTCACCGCGCCCATGATCGAAGACACGCCCGAAATTGCCACTGCCAAAATCCACAACACTTGCCCGTTAATCAGATTTCCGGTTGGGTTTTGCAAACTTACAGGGGGGTATGCCCACCATCCAGATTGTGATGCGCCTCCCGGCACTAGAAAACTGGCAAGCATGAGAATTCCCACTACGGGAATCATCCAAAACGAAACCGCATTGAGGCGAGGAAATGCCATATCTCGTGCCCCGATCATCAGCGGCACTAGATAATTTCCCAGTCCCACTAAAACGGGGAATGTCCACATAAACAGCATGATCGAGCCATGCATCGTGAACAGCGCATTATAAACTGTGCGATCGACCAGATCGGCATCGGGGGTAATCAGTTCACCCCGCATCACCATCGACAACAAGCCTCCAATCAGGAAAAAGACAAAAGACGTGACGATGTATTGAATGCCGATGACTTTATGATCGGTGCTGAAGGTAAAAAATCGCTTCCAGTTGTCGGGCGCACCGGGGTACGGCTGTCCGCGAACGACTTCTGGAGCATCAATCGAGATGTTCGTCATAAGTTACTAATCCTTGAGCGATTCCCTACGGGACGCTACGCTAACGCTAAATGAGAGCAAGCCACATCAGGCAGGCGGACAAATCAGATCCCCGACTTCTTGAAGAAGTCGGGGATCTTGTCTTTCACGAATGGTTTAGGACTGCTATATCCGGTTCATGCTTAGGGGCATAGTTCACTACAGGTGGTGGCGCAGGTGGAATTGTTTCCCAACCGCGAACAGCAACCTTATCCTTGGTGTTACCTGCTCCTGGCTCAGAACTCTGGCTGTACTCGTAGGCAGCTTGATTAAAAGCAGGACTGGGTGTTTGAGCAGCCGCATCTGCTAACCACTGTTGATAATCGCTCGGTGATTGCACCACCACATCCGTTTGATTAGCAGCAAAGTAAGTGCCACTAAACATGGAATCGCGCAGGCGATAGGTTCCTTCTTTTACGGGAGTCAGTTCAAAATCGATTTCGCGATTGGGAACGACATCTTGCTTCAGGCGAAAGGCAGGAATGTAAAAGCCATGCAACACATCCTCTGATCGCAACGTGAACCGCACGCGGCGATCGACTGGTAAATGTAACTCAGTACTGGTCACATCTCGTTCTGGATAATGGAAAACCCATGCCCATTGCTTAGCCGTTACATCAATTTGCTCAACGGGAGCCATTTGGGCTGCATTCTGAATGTCCTGCTGAGGTGTGCTATCAAAGGGTTCAGCGTAAGCAGACTGCATCATCTGAGGCATATGCAAATGCACCAGTTCCATCGGACCCCGCACCGCCATTTTTTCGTAAGTACGATAGCTAACAAAGGAAAGCGTTAACACTAAAACCAATGGCACTCCCGTCCAGACAATCTCCAGCCAGAGGTTGCCTTCAATCGGAGGTCCATCGCTCATGTCATACTTACTGGCTCGATGAAAGACCAACGAGTAGAGGAAAGGCCCCATCACACCTAAGTAAATGAATGTACCTAACCCAGTGAAGAGACTGAATAAATCATCCAGCAACTTGGCTTCTGCTGCCGCTTCTGGCGGAAACCAGGAATAGGATTGCTTCGCCATCCAAAAGCTAGCAAACGTAACCAGGATGGCGTAAACCGTCATTATTAGAATTGCACGGAGTTTGAGCATGAGAGCGATCGCACTAAATTTAGAACAAGGCAGAAGGCAGAAGGCGAGAGCAATGGTTACTGCTGCCCATTACCCATTACCCATTGCGTTATAGTTGATTAGGATTTTCGCCTAAGTGCAGCATTTGATCGGCTGTAACGTGAATGCCGAACTCAGCACCCAGATGTGCGCCTAGTGTTCCCTGCACAAACATCAGAGCAAAAACAAATAAACCAGCAGCGAGATAACTCCACTGCACCTGCCTTGCCATGTCTTTGCGCCACTGATAGCGTTGAAAGCCTCGCCAAACGGTCATTCCCACAATCAATGTCAAAATGAGTACTCCTCCTACGCCGTGTAGAATCATCGTTTCCAGGGCATGAAGCCCCCAGGCGCTGGTGACATCCGCAAGCGGTACAGCCAAAGAAACTTCAAACAAACCCGCCATGACCGTAAAAAAGGTGATGATTGCAGATGCCAGCAGGTTATACCAACCGACATCAAACAGCGATGAGCGAGTAACGGGAATCGCCAGAAACTTAAACGCTGCCTTGTCGAGGGGAAACAACACCCCTACAATGTCAAAGGCGATCGCTATGATAAATAACCCTAGTGTTAGATGCACCAGGTTGGGATGGATAGGAATTGGGTAGGGCAACCCATTGATTCCCAAACTTCCCCACTCTTTCAGCAGGTCTGGATTCATGACAAGCCCTCTCTGATTGCATCTACAACAGGAATCGTGTGCAAGCCATAGACCCAAACGAGTAAGCTACCCAGGTAGGTTTGAACACAAACTAGCCCAACTAGCAGCACACTCACTGCGAGGTAAGGAATGGGTAACTGTGGTCTTTCCTGCAACCGAATCACATAGCGCCATGCAGTAACGATTGCCAGAATTCCCGAAAGCGACCAGCCCAAAATTGTATGGACATTCAGCGTTGAAACCGATGCCGCGTAAGGTTCTGCTAGACCAGCTTCAATCTGTCCAAAGATAATTGAAATGAAGATCGAAACCGTTGCAAACGCGAGGTTCCACCAACTGACTTCATACAATTTGGAATTTTTTGTGAAATACCCAAGGAGATCGCAAAACACTGCAAACAGCACCATCGCAATCACGAAATGCACCACGATCGGGTGAATGGTATCGGGATAAGGAAGGTTATGCTCGTTGAGAGGCGGAAGATACTTAAACACAGGTTTTCAGAAAAATCCAGTGACAGTGAAATGAGGGTAGTACTGAGGAATTATCTGGGCAATTCAACTGCTTAAGAGGATATTTAATAAAGATCTAATACACATAGATCGATAACTCCTGAGTTTTAAGAGTTCCTGTTTGGAGGTTAGCCTCATTTCTTGTTTTACAAAATCAATCCAAAGAGAGAAGCGTCCTCCTGCCTCTCCCCGATAATGCGTTCAATGCCCCGCTGATTAGTGGGACTTAGATAAAAACGGCTTCAAACCCGGATAGAGAAGTCCTTTCAGCTTGAACGTGCATAGATCTAATGTTTACAAGGGTTTCAGGCGTTTTCGGTCATTTTCCAGAACTCCAAACTCCATCGTTGCCAAACCAAAAGTCCGATGAGAAATATCATCGACCAGAGAATCTAGTGGCTCAAAAGCGATCGCATTTTTGATCGGTTGATAGAATGCGATCGCCCTCATGACACATTCTCTTGTTTGGTACTCTTAAAAGTTGATGCCAAAATTCTTTTCAGCATAACCTGAAGAAACTGGCTTCACGTCCTCCAATTTTTCTACCCAATCTTCAGCCAAGTATTTCTGCTCAAATTTAGCAATATCTACTTGGTAGTCTGCCAAGAGTTTAGCTTTTACTTCCGACTCAACAAATGAGTATTCCAAACTATTGTGTCCTAGCTGAACAATCTCATTCCAGGAAAGATTAAATAGTCTAACCGCTGTGTAATATTCATCTGTCATATTTGAATCCCATATTCCTCTGTCATCAGTATTTAGGCAAACGGGGATACCAATGCGTAGATACTCTGGGAAAGGATGAAGACTCAAATCTGGCACATACCCTAATAGGCGATTGCTAATTAAATTAATTTCAACCAAATACTTGCTATTTCTCATTAGCAGCATTGTTTCTGGGTCACTAATTAGATTAATACCATGACCAATCCGTGTTGCGCCTAACAACAGAGTGTCACGGACATAACTATTGGGTTCTGCTGATTCACCAGCATGAATTGAAAGCTGAATTCCACTGTAGGTTCGACGGAGTTTCCGAAAGGTATTGAGAAAGCGTAGGGGTTGCCCTTGCTCGTTATCTTCACGACCAACTAAATTAACACCTACCCATAAATCTCGGTGTGCTGCAACAAATGCATAAGCGTCCTCAATTTGCTGTTCTGCATCAGGGGCAAAACGCATTACAAAGAGTTGGAAACGAACAGTAACACCTGTGGCTAAAGCATCCGGCTGACTTAGGCGCTGACGAAAGTGAGAGGCAACTGTTTCTGAATTGATTAAGTTACCATTAACATCCTGAAATCTAAATGGGTTCATGATAGTTTCTAGGTAGCGAACCCCTTCATCACCAAGTTGCCTCATGTTTTCAACTAGGGACTCTGTTAAAAGTTCTAAGTCTTGGCGTAAATCAAGTAGGCGAGGGAAGATGCACTCAAAAAATTCATCACAACCTTTATCAGGAGTATCAAGCTTTAGGGAAGAAAGCCAGTTTCTTTTATGTTCTTCGTTTAAAGTGCTTATCGGCTCGTATTCTGATTTAACACAATCTGAAAGTTGGTTGTAAGAAGGCTCACGAAGGTTTTTGTATGCTAAAAATGGCTCATTATTATCCTGACAATTCAGGTTTTGCGTGCGAGTGAAAAATTTCTTTCCTCCATTCATTGTTTGGTCGGTAGCAGCTTTAAACCACCATTCAGGAGACATTGAACCATCGAGATGATTGTGAAGGTCTCCTCCTTTAGGCAACTTGAACAAAAAGGTGTAAAGTTGTTCCTTTGTCGTAATCTTCTTGAGTTGTTCAAACCATTCTAAGAAACTAGTCAAAACGTCAAAACCATCCTCTCAAGTTTAATGACACTAATAAATTCTAAAAGCTTATGAGTTTTTGTTTATTACAACAATATTCCAGCAATACAAGCCGTCATAAAACAGGCAAGTGATCCACCCAACAATGCCCTGACACCCAAGCGAGCTAAATCAGCCTGACGCTCCGGTGCAATACCACCAATACCACCAATTTGAATGCCAATTGAACCAATGTTGGAAAAACCGCAGAGGGCATAGGTGGCAATGATGATTGCTCGTTCGGAAAACTCACTTGTCCCTGCTTTGGATTCCTCAATTAGCTCTTTAAGGTCTAAGTAAGCAATAAACTCATTAAGAATCGTTTTTTTGCCTAACAACACACCAACTTGACCGCAATCTGCCCAAGGAACTCCCATCAGCCACGCTACAGGAGCTAGTAAAAAGGAAAAAATTAACTCCAAAGATAGCTGTGGCAACCCAATCAGCCCCCCCAGCCATCCCAGAACAGCGTTGACAAGGGCAACTAAAGCTAAGAAGGCAATCAACATCGCCGCAATGTTACCCACAAGTTTTAGCCCCTCGATCGCGCCTGTTGCTACCGCATCAATCCCGTTTGCTGCGGTTCGCTCGACTTCCACGGTTACTGTGCCAGCCGTTGGGGATTTCTCCGTTTCCGGGTAAAGCAATTTTGAGATCGCGAGGGCGGCAGGTGCTGACATGACCGAAGCGGCAATCAAGTGTTGTGCTGGCACACCAAAAGAAACATAAGCAGCCAGCACACCACCTGCAATTGTCGCAAATCCTCCGGTCATAACAGCGTGCAACTCTGACATCGTCATCGAGCCAACATACGGCTTAATCAACAACGGTGCCTCTGTCTGACCAACAAAGATGTTGGCAGCAGCGGAAAGGGACTCAGAACCTGATGTCTTCAGAGTTTTGAGCATTACCCAAGCGACTCCCTGCACGACCCGCTGCAAAATGCCGTAGTGGTAAAGCAGCGTGATGAACGAGGAGAAAAAAATGATCGTCGGCAGCACTTTGAAGGCAAAAAAGTTTTCTTCAAACTTCTCGCCAAAGACAAACGATGCGCCTGCGTCAGAGAAGTTCAGGAACTGACCCACCACGTCGCCTAAGAAGCTAAACACAGCAAAACCTGGGGCTGTCCTGAGGATTAACAACGCAAAAATCAACTGCAAGGCAATGCCCCACAAGACAGGTTGCCAACGTATAGCACGTCGATTGACAGAGAAAGCGTAGGCTAAGCCGATGAAAACGACTAAGCCTAAAGCTGAAATCAAGCGCTCCATGAATTCTCCTAGAGCTGAGCAACAATAAAGCGGATTCTATTTAATATGATGAGGGGGAAAACGTGGAAGAGATTACAAAATCAGGCTTTTTTGGGTATATATCTATCCCTGAGTAGAGAAGATTCACTACTTTAATTCGAGTGTGCTATCTCTCCTGGAATAGTCGGCTCATATTGCTCCCAGTGATTAATGATTTCATGATTGCTACACTCCCAACCTTGTAAGCCACCTCTAAACTAGTGTCAAGATTTGCATAAAGCATTGTGCTTGTTTCGTAATTTAAACTTTCAACAGCAGTCATAATGCTTTTTCATCACTCTAGGCAGAGGAAAATAATAAACCTAGCTCTGACACAGCGGTGGAAACTGCTCCTCTCAATAAATTCATCACCCCCATCCGTCGCTCAAAGCCGACAGATAAATGGGTAAGAGGAAACACCTTCGGCTAAGGTTTAATCAGATTAAAAAAAATGTAAATAAAGCCTAAGATTAAACGTAATTTTGGGCTTTATTTAACGTTAATTTCTTAATATTCAGAATTTCTGCTGCGAACCTAAAGCATTCCGTATATTTACCTGATCTTTACAAAAAGCTTTGCAGAAACTTTAAGTAATTTCCTCATCGTTTTTTGTGGCTCATAAAGCCAAAATTAGTGTTAAACCTTATGGCTTTATAAGGATTTACTCTTTTTACATCTTTTGCAGACCTTGAGCATCTACTATACGACATTCATGAACATTGAAAAGATTGCTAAACACTACATTGAAGCTCCAGCTTATGAAGTGCCTTCTCAGCTCGCTAGGGATTTTCATCAATTTATTATTAACCTAGCGCAAGTAGAACTACAAGGAGTAAACGTTCAATATGTTGACTTCCAACCTTATTTCAGAGGGTCAAGGTTGTGTTTAGAAGATATCCAGGCTGATGTCAGCCAAGGAAACTTGCTGATTAACACTCAATTTAATGAATCAGATCTGCTAGATCCAGAGGTTAATCTGATTTTTCGATGCATTCATGATCTGCATCATGTCAAGCTAAATGTGGACTTCAACTGGCAAGGAGAGTGTGCTAGCGCCCGCCACATCATGTCTTTAACCGATAATTTTATGTTCCAGCAGCTTCTATTTAGTGAAATATTGGGTCAATCTGCTGTATGCCTCTCCAAGGGACAGTTTTTAGAACATCAAAAAGTTGTACTCTTTGACCGAGAAATTTTGCAGTGTTTGTTTAACTCAGATCTTTCTTGAGAGTGGGAACTGGGTAATTGTTCAACGGTAGAGTTACAGTAAACGTTGTGCCGACTCCAAGTTCACTATGCACAGTAATTTCACCCCCATGTAAGTCCACACATTTCTTCACGATCGCAAGCCCTAGTCCGGTACCAGGAATATTGCTAACATTACTAGCTCGTCTGAAGGACTCAAATAGTTTCTCTATATCTTCTTGGGGAATACCAATGCCCTGATCTTTAACCAGGAAGATTGCCTGTCCATCTCTGCAAATCAGGTTAAAATCGACGGTTCCGCCTTTTGGTGAATATTTAATCGCATTTGAGAGCAAATTAGTGAGGATATGCGCCAATAGCTTTTCATCCATTTGGGCATCGCTACAGTCACCCTCGATCGCAAAGTTGAGCGTGTGTAGAGAACTTGCACTCATTTGTAGATTTTCTACAATGTGGTCACAGAAAGCTAGTAAATCCATTGAGGTAGGCTTGAACTTGAGCTTTCCTGCTTCAGCTTTGCCGATGGTTAGAACATCTTCCAATAGCTGAGTCATCCGTTCCACAGCATTTCTAATGTGTGTAAAGTGACTTTGTTTTTTTTGCTCAGAGAATTTATGGTGATAGTGCTCGAGTAGTTCAGCCGAAGATTGAATGATCGTTAGCGGTGTGCGGAATTCATGAGACACCAAGGACACAACGCCAGAACGAAGTTCGTTGACTTCTCTTTCTTTTTCCAATGCTATGCGAATGTCAGCTTCTGCCTGCTTGAGTTTGGTGATGTCTCGTCCTACTGCCTGACACTCAATGAAGTTGCCTCGCTCATCAAATAAGGCTCGATCTGACCACTGCTGCCAGCGAACCTCTCCACTCGGTAGAATAATTCGGTGTTCATAGGTGTTGATGGGGTGCCCTTGAGAAAGAGAACGAAAGTTTTGGGTAATTAACTCTCGGTCATCGGAGGGCATCGCTGGGAGAAACTTTTGCCCAATAAGCTCAGAACGCTGCTTGTTGAAATAGCGGCAGTAGGCATCATTAACAAAAGTCACAGTGCCATCGGGTTTAAACCGACAAATGAGTTCAGTTTGATCTTCAACGATCGCACGGTAGCGTGCCTCACTTTGTCGCAGTGCCTCCTCTACTTGCTTGCGCTCTGCTAATTCAGCTTGTAGCTGCTGATGAAGTTCGGCTTGATAAATTGCGATCGCACAGTGATCTGCGATCGCCTCGACAAATTCCACATCTGAAGCTGTCCATTCTCTACCGTGTAGGCTCTGCTGATGTAGTAGATCGGCTTCACTCAGGCGCAAAAAACCTGCTATCCTTGCCTCCTCGGCTGTTAGGCTAACTTCCTCTGAGGCTCCTGACCTCGTTCCGGCTACGCGATTGTCATCACACTGCACGAGGCTAATTCCCCCAATGTAGGCGTTCTGATACATCAGTGGCACAATCAGCATCGCCCGAATTCCCCGCTTCTGGACTTCTAAGAGAATTTCGGGAGGCAGCGTCTCATCAATTTGCGAGAAAACAACAGGCTTGCCTAAAGATAGGGTTTCGTGGTAGTGAGGATAGAAAGAACCGTAGCGGTCTGTTAAATTCTCACCTAGCTCTGTTACTTCTGACGTGTAACGAACCGACATTTGATTGTGATCGTCAGGTCGGTAAATCAGGCAGCGACTGACCTGGAGCGCAACTTGTAACTGGTTAACTGTTGTTTGTAAAATCTCATCCAAGACCAGCGTACCCCGCATCGCCTGAATGATTTTATTGAGCAATTTCTGCCTAGATACTCGTTGCCACGCCAGCAGCAATTCCTGTTGTAATGCAGCGATGTTCTGTTGTTCGCTATTTTCGGGTAATAGATGGTGTTCAGGCTTGTGATTACTGACTCTATGTTCCTGATCAGTTCCCGGCATGGCAACTTGTTTTTAACTAACGCTTCTTTGACTTTAATACTGCCCTGACAGAATAAATCGAGTATTTCCCACCTGGCAAACGGCGCTCCTTGCAGTTACAGAACTTACGCCACTATTAGAACACTCGCTGGGTGTTTTCGCTGCCCAATCAGGTATTGAGATAGTAATTCTTATTAAAATTGATTGCTATTTATTATCGGTGAAACTCCTTTAGCTTTCAAGTACAGAAGAATACTCCAACTGATTGGTATTCCACTTCAGTGTAGCGTTGTCAGCATCGAGTTCAACCCACTGCCCAACCGGAAGAGCGGCATTAGCTCCCTCATGACCAAAGGGAAGATCACTAACAATCGGAATCCCTAAATCGCCAAGGCGATCATGTAATACTTCTTCTACCGTCCAGCTTGGTACTTCCTTGGGTGGATCACAACGACTAAATCGCCCCAATGCAATGCCGCGTACTCCTTGAAATGCCCCACTCATACGCCACTGGGTCAGCATTCGGTCAATGCGATAGGGAGCTTCTGTAACATCTTCCAAGGCAAGGATAATCCCATCTAAGTTGGGTCGTACAAATGTCCCTAGTAGATGGGTTGCGACAGTGAGATTTGCAGGCATCAGTCTCCCACTAACCTTACCACTGCCCCAACTAACGCCTGTAAGGGGAGCAAGGGAGCGCCCTTCTATACAGTCGAACAAGCGGTTAAGCGACCATTCTGGTTCGGCCGCCAAGGTTGTTAAGACTGGGCCATGAACCCCAGAGATACCCGACCGACTAAGGCTCCATAGCAAACCCGTAATATCAGAAAAACCAATCAGCCACTTCTCGATTGGAGAGCTTGACTCGCTCGCTAGCTTGGGAGATTGGGAATTGCCTCGATTGTCTCTTGCTACTGAATGCCATGTCCAATCTTCCAGAAGTCGGGCACTACCATAACCACCTCGACTACAGAGAATACCTCGACATTCCGGGTCTTTCCAAGCGTCTGCTAATTGCTGGCGACGCTCAGTATCTGTACCAGCAAGGTAGCCTTCTCTAGCATCCCAATTAATTGGCAGTTCGACTTTATAGCCTCTGCCTCGCCAAATTTCTAAGCCTTTTTGAAACGCCTCAAACTCCCGTAGCGCTCCACTGGGTGCAACAACCCGAAGTAAATCTCCAGGTTTTAGCGGTGGTGGTAGCTGGCAATGCAAGCTATTGGTCATTTGTTGTTAGTTGTTAGTTATTAGTTATTAGTTATTAGTTAGGGCGGTTTTGTGCTTTCTGCCCTGGAGCCTTATTTTCTAGATAGAGCAAGGAGAGCAAAGAAGCTGATAGCTGATAGCTGATAGCTGATAGCTGATAGCTGACAACTTTCGGCTATATTAGCCAGTACTTTCATCAGCTCAATCGCGCTGTACATTCCAGAAGCAACTTTTGATTAGCTAAAGCATAGGGTTGAATTAGGAGAGCTTTTTGAAAGGCTTGGATTGCAGCGGAGTAGTCTCCCAATGCCGCATGGCATAACCCTAAACCGTGGAGTGCCCCAAAATGAACTGGATTGAGTTTGATAACTTCCTGGCAATCATCTCTTGACTTTTCGTACTGTCCAAGCGTGTAATAAAGCACTGCACGTCGATTCCACGCTTCTGCAAAGTCAGGCTGGTCTTTTATCAGTTCTGTGAGTAACGCTTCAGCTTGGGTAACATTGCCAGCTTCAAGCATCATCTGACTGCGCTCAATCAGTTCGACTCCGTATCTTCCCTTTTGATAGAACCAGATGCGCCAAAGTTCTGCGGTTGCTTGCTGGCGAACGTTCTCGTCAGGATTTTTTAGGTCTTCTAGTAAGGCACTGATGGATGGTTCGTTCATTGGGATGGGCGATCCTATGTAAAGTTTTGTATAAACTCACTCATTTATCTATTGTGTACCTGTTCAGGCGATCGCTTCTAGCAAGAGCTTGACGTAAAGTGTTGTTAGAGTAAGCGGCTTGTGCTTCTACTTCAATATTTCAGGAACTCTGACGACCGCTCAAGATGTCGAGAAACCACTGTTCGATGCGATCGCCCATTGCTTTTGCAGAATATTGGGCTTCTACTCGTTGACGACAGACATAACGGTCAATTTGATCGAGTTGTCCCATTGCCTCGACTAAACCTGCCACAGAATCAGGTTCTACCAAAAAGCCTGTTTTCCCATCCTCAACAATTTCAGCCGGCCCACCCCGACGGTAGGCAATTACTGGCACACCACAAGCTAGGGCTTCAATCGCCACATTCCCAAACGCTTCTACCCAACGAGGTGTCATCAAAAGCGATCGACACTGACGTAAACGTTGTTGAAGTTCAGTTGTTGAAAGAAATCCCTCATACTCTACTGGGGCGTTGGGATAATCGTGGAGAATCTGTTGCCAGTAGGCTTCATTTTCCAGAAAACCCATAATTTTCATCGGAATTCCAGTAATTTGAGAAGCAGCTACCGCATCTTCCAGCCCCTTTTCCGGTGCAATTCGACCAACCCATCCTACCCAAGAGGCAGGTTCGCCACAGAAGTCATACAGCGATAAATCTATGCCATTTCCCAAGCACCGACAACGGTCAGCAAAAGCAAACGTTGCCGCTTGGGCATAACTGTGGACACCAATCGTACCAGGAAACTGAGTAGCGACCTGTTCAATAATCTGATCCATTGCCTCCGTCAAGGAACCCATGCTGACTAGGTGGGCAACAGGACAGGTGAAAAAAGGCGTTAGGTAGAACGGCAACCAATCATAGGCGAAGTTAAGAATCAGGTCATGGTCGTTTTGCACCTGCCGTGCATAGTCCCACAAATTTGCCAAAACAGAAGATGCTGGGATAATGACCGGAGCATCACGCCCTTGTGTTTGAGCGCTAATTTGTGGCGCACCAGCAATTTCAATTAGCGGCATTCCCCAAGCTGTGGAGCCTTTAGTGGCAACAATTTTGATACTATGACCCCGCTGATGCAGTTCGGTTGCAATGTTACGCAACGTCAATTCGACTCCGCCTCCCAATCCTGAACCCAACGGCCCAATCGGGTTGGAGACGAATAGCAGTTTTAGGGACTTATTAGGTGATGTAGTCGCCATTAATAGAAAGCTGATGAGGAGGTGGGGAAATAGGGGGATGAGGAGAGTGTAACTGATTACAGGAGTTACAGACTTGCCCCCTAAATCCCCCAATCCTGGGGGACTTTGACTCAATTCTCTTTTTAAGCCGGGTTGGGGAGAGTCAGGGATTAAGCTGAGGTGCATAAAACAATGCCTACTTCTCTACCCCAGCCCCCCTACGTAAACTACTAAGGTGGTGGTTCCTGGTCGTAATGTTCTGGTAAGTTGAGTGAACTTTGCGAAGACGGCAAGTTATCAAGTGTGGATAGGGTGCGAATCCGGCTTAACTGACCAATTGCCCACCGTGCTGTTTCCCGAACTTCTGGATTAGGGTCATCAGCCGCGTGGTACAACATCTGTGTTGTCTGGGCAACGACTTCATAGATTCGCGTTAAGTCCCGAATCGCATTCTTACGCACTTGGGCATTGTCGTCTTGTAGCGAGATAGCGAGTGCCCTATTCATCGGTTTTAGTGTCTTGGTACCAATTTGCGAAAGTGCTTCCAAGATTAAGTTGCGCTGCTGAGAATCTGAATCGATCATTAAATCGACTAGGGGCTGTATTGCCCTCGAATCTCCCCGCTGTGCTAATTCCCAAATGGCTTTGCGACGTTTCTGTGGGTCAGGTTCTTGCAAATCTCCAATGAGTTCATCAACAATATCAATTTTGGAGAGAGATGTGTCTTTTTTAACGGGTAGGTTATCACCAGATAGATGAAGGGGTGAGGACATTTCGGAATCGTTAGACGAGGAAACTATCAAGGCTGAATGGTTGTGACCATTGGGGTAATGTTCTGGGTTGAGGGTATCCGGTTGGGAGAGAACGTCGTTTGCTGTGGAATTCTGTTCTGTCAGGTCGTTTTGATTAGGTAGGGATTTTTGTTCTACTGCTTTTTTCGTGTTGTTCAACCACTTTAGCAAGAATAAAATTCCTACTCCTAGGATCGCTAGCGTAGCGACTAAGACTAGCACCCACTTCAGTTGGCTCTTGTTTAGGTTGCCTGGGAGTGCAATTGCAAGCCTCGAACTAGCGGCGTACCGATTGTTACCGACGAAAGAAACACTTCCCTCTTGCCTTGGGCCCTCTGCCTTCTGCCTTATGTTTCTTAGGAGGGTGGGGCTTGAAGTTTGAGAGGTTTTTGGATGCTTCCAAACGCTTAAGCCGATGGCGTTAGGGGTATTTAGTTCAGACGTTGCGGTAGGGAGTGTCCCACTCTCTTGCTTCACTACTGAATTAGCGATCGCTAGCGCTACTCCTGGGTTACAACTGGTACCCAAAACCAGACCCAAGCCAGTAACACAGGCAGCTAGAAGTGCAGTGGAACGATGGCGAATCATAGAAGAACCAAAGACTTCAACTACCCTCGTCCGCTTTGCTCAGACGGGGAATTGCATCTGGACTCCACAATCGTAACAGCATCCGGTTTTCTGTGCGATTCCTTGACAATTGGGTTGTTTCTCTAGCTGAAGCTCTGTTAGCCTAGCTGAGTTTTCATGAAATCTTTGTAGTAGGACAAAGAGAAAGTCTACCAAAGGTGACCTTCAACCCAAGAGATTTCAAAACTTCCTGTAAACACTTAGCCTCGCCCATCCGGGTGATTATTGGCAGAATAATCCGGAGAAACGCCACTTTATGATGAGACGAAGGCAAATTGAGACGATAATTTCACAGCCAAGTCCTGGTCAGGATAGACAACAAGAACATTCGCTTTTTTCCGGTTCAAAAAGAACCCACCGATCGCACCCAATCCAGCACCACCAAGAATTTCTTCAGTCGCAATTGCGCGATCGCCAACAAGGGCTGCGATCGCTGCTGCCGCCGCACCCCCAATTGCAGCACCTTGTAGAATTGAACCTGTACTCGCTCCTTGAGTAATTTCTTCTGTTCTTCTCACTACATTAGAGGTGCCACTAATCGTGAATGGTCTTGTCTGCCTTTCAAGGCGAGGACGATACAAAGTTAGCTGCTTTGCAACAAACTGAGTTCCTCCAGATACAGGTTTGAGATCACCTGTGATTTCGCTACCTTCGCGAATTAGAACTTTGCCATCACTTGCTTTGACATCTCTTGCCACGGTTAAGGTCAAAGGCACTGTTTCATCAGGCATGACAACAACTTTGTCTTTGTCGTATCGCACAGGAATAGACGTACCAGAAGGAACAACGATGTTAATTTGTTCCCTTTGGGCAGGACGACGTTGAGCTAAAGCGGGTGCTGATGTGATGAGGGGGACAACAGTACTGCTACTAATTGCTAGTGCTAGTAGCGCAGCAGTTCCTGATTTAAATGAATGGAAGTTAAACATTGAAAACCCTCTCTACTTAGTAAATACCTATGCGGATACTTAATCGACCGAGAGGAAAAAAAATTGTTCCAGCTAAATTTATTTCTAGTTAAGTTTGGGTTTACTGGGTAAATCTTATTTAAGAGATTCACCCGATTGGGTCATTTTAAAATCCGGATAATTTAGACATTTATTAACATATAGCCGTCCTAAATAATTTGTGAAGGCGAGATTCCCGACTTCTTTAAGAAGTCGGGAATCTGAACCTCTGACATGACTAAAACAAAAAGTAACGCTGCGCCATTGGTAAAACTGTTGCGGGTTCACAGGTCAATAATTCTCCGTCAGCCCTGACTTCGTAGGTTTCTGGGTCTACTTCCATGTGGGGTAGGGCTTCGTTTAGCTTCATGTCCCGCTTGCTGAGTTGCCGAGTGTTTGAGACAGCAATAGCAGGTTTTTGTAAGCCGATTTGAGTAGGAATTTCGTTTTCTAATGCAGCTTGGGAAACAAAGGTAAGAGATGTTGCGGCGATCGCATTTCCAAAACTGCCAAACATCGGACGCATATGAACAGGTTGGGGTGTGGGAATACTAGCATTTGCATCACCCATTTGCGCCCAGGCGATCGCACCCCCTTTAATCACCATCTCTGGTTTCACGCCAAAAAATGCTGGTTTCCAAAGACACAAATCCGCTAGCTTGCCTTCTTCCACAGAACCAACATACTCAGCAATCCCATGTGCGATTGCAGGGTTAATCGTGTACTTAGCAATGTAGCGCTTTGCCCGAAAGTTGTCCGCCTGCACTCCCCGTCCTTCTCCTAAGTCAGGAGAAGGGAGAAAACCACGCTGCACCTTCATTTTGTGGGCGGTTTGCCAGGTACGAATAATTACCTCTCCCACTCGTCCCATCGCTTGGGAATCCGAGGCAATCATACTGAAGGCACCCAAATCGTGCAGAATGTCTTCTGCTGCAATCGTTTCCCGACGAATCCTGGACTCGGCAAACGCCACATCTTCAGGAATTCCTCGATCCAAGTGGTGACACACCATCAACATATCCAGGTGTTCTTCCAGGGTGTTAAGAGTGTAGGGACGTGTTGGGTTGGTGGAAGAAGGCAGCACATTCGCTTCAGCGCACACTTTAATAATGTCTGGGGCGTGTCCGCCGCCTGCGCCTTCAGTGTGGTAGGTGTGGATAGTGCGATTTTTGAAAGCAGCAATGGTCGATTCCACAAATCCGGCTTCGTTCAGGGTGTCGGTGTGAATTGCCACCTGCACATCATAGTTATCTGCAACACTTAAACAGGTATCAATTGTTGCTGGTGTCGTTCCCCAGTCTTCGTGTAACTTTAAACCCATTGCCCCAGCCGCAAGTTGTTCTATCAGTGCTTGAGGCTGACTACTATTCCCTTTACCTAAAAAACCGAGATTGATTGGGAAGGCTTCAGCGGCTTGCAGCATCCGGTAAATGTTCCAAGGGCCAGGTGTGCAAGTTGTGGCGTTTGTTCCTGTTGCTGGGCCAGTACCGCCGCCAATCATGGTGGTGATACCAGAGGCGATCGCAACTTCGATTTGCTGGGGGCAGATAAAGTGAATGTGGCAATCAATCCCGCCTGCTGTGAGGATATGCCCTTCTCCAGCCACAATCTCTGTACCAGGCCCAATGATAATGTCTACGTTGTCCTGAATGTAAGGATTTCCCGCTTTGCCAATTTTGCGAATTTTGCCGTCTTGTATCCCAATATCGGCTTTGACGATGCCCCACCAATCGAGGATTAAGGCGTTGGTAATCACCATGTCAACCGCACCATCAGCGTTGGAGATGGGAGACTGTCCCATGCCATCCCGAATTACCTTACCGCCACCAAACTTCACCTCATCACCATACGTGGTGTAATCGCGTTCAACTTCAATGAATAATTCTGTATCCGCAAGACGAACGCGATCGCCTACTGTTGGACCAAAGGTTTCCGCATAAGCGCGGCGATCCATTCTGTAACTCATAGATGCCTCTCCTCACAAACTGCCAATTTTGAATCCCTCAAACGTCATTGGGAAGCCATTTCCCTCTGGAGAAGCGCACATTACACCCACACTCACTGTCTCAACTGGAGTGAGATAGCCAAGACGTAGCATCGTGTACTGTTCCCCATCAAACGAGTATTGCACCTCTATAGCTGTGCCGCGTCGGGTTACGCGCATCCAGATGGAAATAGGGTTTTGTGGCAATGGTACGACAGACCAATCGGAGTAATCTCGTGTGATTACAGCACTGACTTGTTGAACAGCATTTACAAACTCAATGCCGCACTTCAACCAATTGGCTTCATCTAAACGCACCATGATTCCCGCCTGATCGTACAACTCCTGATACTCACCACTAACTTTCACCTCAGCAACAAAGTCTCCCTTGATTGCTTGATAAAAAAAGTGACCATTATCTCGAATGAAGCCGTAGTGAGTCTCACGCCAGAAGTCAGTTTTTTGCCCAGACGTGATAGTAATTGTGTCTCCTTGGAGGTTCCAGACAGGTGGTTCGTTGTACCATTCCATTGGTGTTATCTCCCCAGAAGTTACTCGTCTAAAGCGCCATTAATTCTGCCATTGAAGCCGTAAACTCGACGGCTACCTGTAAATGGCACCAAATTCACTTCGCGTTCATCTCCTGGTTCAAAGCGGACAGCGGTGCCCGCAGGGATATCGAGTCGCATCCCTTTTGCTGATTCTCTGTTAAATTCCAGGGCTTCATTTACCTCGTAGAAATGAAAATGAGAACCGACTTGAATTGGGCGATCGCCTGTATTCGCCACTTGTAACTGCACAGTGGTACGCCCTGCATTCAGTTCAATTTCCCCTTCTTGGACAACAACTTCCCCTGGAATCATGCCAACCTCTATCGAAATGAAATTACTATAGGCAACGATAAAGCACAACAGCAGCAACAGGTGCCCAGACTGTACAGTTTGTGACTCTCCAATCTGCTGCGCTTCTCAAGTACAAAACAGGATACCTGACAATCTCTTCTGGGGGAATGCTCTAGGCGACACTGTAAGGTTCTAAAAATGGAGGGCAAGATTTTCTATATTTAGCACCCCTAGGGGGTACTGTTAGCAAGCAAACTTGCTAGTTTATCCTGAGTTATGTTCATGTTCAGTGTATTGGCAAGTAGAAGCCCGCATCCAAGAGCTGAGATAGGCTTGCTAACCATTCTCATTCTTCATGACGCATCATAGCCGCACAAGGGTAGCATTCTTTTTTTAGCTTCGCTTACTTTTTAATCACCGTCTGACCACTTCAGCAATTATGCGTATAGACAATCAGCCATAGTAGCGATGTCGAGAGGTAGAAGTGCGCCAGTATCCTGTGTATAGATGTCATTAAACTTCTAACTATTAAATCACCTTGCCAAGGTTGGTTTTCGCCTAAAAAATGGTTCTCTGTTTGCATGAACCAATTATTTTTAAGTCAAAATGATATCAAAAACCATTTTACTTCATTGCAAAATCTTTAAAACATAGTTACGGTTTTTCATGTCATTTCTTGAAGTAGTAAATAGTAGCTTTGATAAAAATATAATGAAAAACCTGAAAGGAATTATACGAAATCTAGCTGTGATAAAAGTCTTGTCAATCCAGAGTAGGGATTATAAAAACTCTGAAATCAAAGCAGCTTTTGACGCAACCAAAATTTTTTTGCTAAATCATGACCTCTTACTGGAAGAGCGCATAGAAGTTACTAATATAGTGACTGAATGGGTGGAAAAGCTACTCTATATAAGAGAGCATGAAGAAGAAGCACAAGAACGAAGGACGCAAATAACCAATCTCATTAGCAAACTTGATGAAATCAAAGAAATACTGCATTAATTAGTAACCGATTTCAACCAATGGCAGTCCTGCTGAGTCTGATGTATCCTTAAAGGCAATAGCTTAGCTTATGTTCTATTTAGACTTCAGATACCAGCAGGAAAAAATCAAGTCTAGGCTCCATAAAACCATTCTGAGGTTAACTAGCCACAGCGGACATCCTTCAACAAGCAATTGGCAACGTTTCTCCTGCAAATCACCTAGTGCTTCTTCTTGAAATTCTTCGGGTACTAGGCTAGTCAACCTTGAAATTAGCCTTATATTCCCTTTTTTTTTGCAGAGTTGTCGTTGCCTAATGATTCACCGAAAACGATTCTTGCCAAGATAATCGCGATCGCTTTCCCAAAAATCACGAAGTCAGATAAGGGATTCCACCGACTTTGGTAACGTTGGTCTAAAGCAACAATTTGCTCCCAATCCTTCACAGCATAAGAGCCAATAACCAATGATTCGCTCGTTATTCCTGGTTTAACAGTGACCTGTTGTAATGGCTCTTCGCCATAGTAGCTCAGCTCATCAAAGGTTAGTGGACGAGTTCCTACCAAACTCATCTCTCCCACTAGCACATTCCAAAATTGGGGTAGTTCATCTAAGGCAGTGCGGCGGAGGAAGCGTCCAACACGAGTGACTCGCGAGTCTTGTCGATTCGTTCCTTGCACTTCAAGTGGGACTGCCGATTTTAGTTCTTCTGCGTTTGCCACCATTGAGCGAAATTTCCGTATTTGAAACGGTTGCCCTTGCTTTCCGTAACGGGTTTGTATAAAGAAAATCGAACCTGGACTATCCAGCTTGATTGCGATCGCAATTGGCACAAAAACAATCGCCAGAATCAGCAACCCAATCAAACTCCCCACAATATCGATGCAGCGCTTCACAAGACGGTTGAGTATGAGTATTAACCTGTTCTCCATTCCCTTAAACTCCTTCAAATGTTGGTTGCCACTGAGCAAGATTGGCGCGAGTCGCTTGAGTTTCTCGCAGTACCTTGCGACCTAAAGCTGTGATTTTGTAATACTTCCGCCGTGCCCCACCGCGTTCTTCAGGACGATCATCACCCCATTTTGATGTGACAAATCCTTTCTTCTCTAGCCTGTGGAGTGTGGGATAAAGTGAGCCAACACCAAGCCGACGTTTGCCGCCGCTAGCTTCTTCAATGGCTTTAATGATTTGCAATCCATAAAGTTCATGGAAGTCAAGCACTGTCATGATGTCCTCTTCCAGTGCTGACAAATCAAAATTTTCCTGAGATGGCATAACCTTGAACTCAGTTTATCAACTTGCCTACTTATCTTACAAACCTGATATTAAGGTGTCAAGATAAGGGCGCACCCCAAGAGCGCCCCTACCCAGTTAAGAGGTGGAATTAGGTTTAGGCTTTGAGGCTCAAGGCTTCCTGATTTAAGACTTGATTGAGTTTGCCACTGCGGTAACCTTCTAAGTCGAGGGTGACGTAGAGGAAACCAAACTCCTGAAACGCTGACACCAACTTGGGTAAATCTGTAGTTAAAACAAATTCCTTAATTTGTTCTAGTGGTAATTCAATCCGGGCGGTATCGCCTTCAGAACGAACCCGAAGATTTGATAATCCCAATTTACGCAAATAAATTTCAGCACGTCCGACTCGTTGTAGCTTGCTGACTGTAATCTCTTCGCCATAGGGGAAGCGGGAACTGAGGCACGGTTGAGCGGGTTTGTCCCACCAAGGAAGCCCTAGTTGTTGGGAAAGTTGGCGGACTTCAGCTTTGGTAACGCCCACTTCAGCTAAAGGCGATCGCGCTCCTCGTTCTTTGGCTGCCTGAATCCCTGGTCGATAGTCTCCCAAATCATCGGCATTGACTCCATCCACAACATAGGGATAGCCTCGCTCAAGGGCAAGGGGTTTGAGCGTGTCGTGGAGTTCACTTTTGCAGAAATAGCAACGGTTGACAGGGTTGGAGGTGTAATTGGGATTATTCATCTCATGTGTTTCTATCACCTCATGAGGAATGCCAATTGCTGCTGCTTGGATACGGGCATCTTCTAGTTCTTCCGGCAAAAGTGAAGGAGATTCAGCCGTTACAGCCAAAGCGCGATCGCCCAGCACATCATAAGCAATCTTGGCTACCAGGGTGCTATCAACTCCCCCAGAATAGGCAATCAAAGCCCGCTCCATCTCGGCGAAAATTGTTTTGAGTTGCTTTAGTTTCTGCTCTAGCATGGTTCATCTCAATGATTTTTGAGTGCGTTTAATCACTTCATATATCAATTGTCGCTTTTTGCTCATTGTCTCTATCTGTTGTCTGTTGCAACTAGTGCCGCGCCCTTGGAAGTCAACTTTGGGGACTTACGCACAGACGCAATATATAGGAAGGGCGCAAAGCCTTCATTGGTGTCAACTTAAGCGAAAAGAGAGTAGGGAAGATAGAGTGAAAGTCAAATCATCACATTAAAATCTGCCTACCAACAATGAGCCGAAGTCGTCCGTGGAGCAGTGCTAACCCCGATTTGCGTCGTCAAACACAAGTGGCAGCTCCTGCAATTGAACCATTGGAGCAGGAGTTGTACAACTTGTTAAGCCCAGGCAACTTTAAGCCGTTGCGCTTAGAGCGTGACAAGGACAATAAACGGCTACGTGAACGCATCTTAACTCTACCCGTAATGATGGCAGTGGTCTTGAGTTTGGTGTATCGGCAAATTGCTGGATTAAGTGAAGTCGTGCGAGTGCTAAACGAAGAAGGGCTGCTGTGGGTAGAGCGATTGCAGGTGAGTAAGCAAGCCTTATCTAAACGACTGATGAGAATACCCGCCCGACTCGTTTGCTACGGTATTTGAACAGGTGCTAGAGCGATTGCGTTGTCAGCGCCGCGAGTTGAGCTTGCCGGAGGGCTGGAGGTCTTTAACAGAGAACTTTCAAGCTGTCTGGATTGCCGATGGTTCGACGTTGGAAGAATTACGCCGTAAACTTAAAGCCCTCAGGGACAAACCCGAAACGTTGTTAGGGGGGAAACTGATGATGGTAGTAGAAGCCTTCAGCCATCGTCCCGTTGCAAGCTGATACACCGACGAACCCAAAGCTAATGACAAGACATTTGCCGACAATTTGCTCGAATGCTTACCGCAACGGGGACTGTTAATTTTCGATTTAGGCTTTTTCAAGTTTGGTTGGTTTGATGCGTTCACTAACGCTGAAAAGTTTTTCGTTACCCGCCTGCGTGAGAAAACCGCCTATAGCGTGACTCGCTGTCTGAGTCAGGGATTATATTTCCGTGACGAAATTATCAACCTGGGACAGTATCGCTCTAACCCTTGCCAGCATCCACTACGCCTGGTCTCGGTGCTTTGGGGTGACACTTGGTACTACTATCTGACCAATGTCCTTGACCCTCAACACTTATCGGCTCAACAAGTTTGTGAACTCTACCGCCGTCGCTGGCGCGTGGAAGAGGCGTTTTTGCTCACTAAACGCCTGCTAGGCTTATCCTACCTTTGGGTTGGCGATACCAATGGGGTACAGATTCAAATCTTCGCCACCTGGATTTTTTATGCCGTACTCAATGACTTATGTTCTCAAGTCGCGGTTGCCCTCAACCAACCCTTAGAGCGCATCTCCGTCGAGATGGTGTTTCGTGGTCTTTATCATTTTGCTCGTGCTTTTTTGCGTGGTGATGCTACTGATGTTGTGGCTTTCTTCCAAAGTAAAGCCAAGCTCTTGGGTGTAGTGAAAGCTAGGCGTAAACGCCATCGAGATCTTGACGTTCACACCCAACTTATTTGGAGCTGCCCTTAAGTTGACACCAATGACAGCTGGGCGCCCCTACAGATGGTGGTTCGAGGTCGTATTAATTTGGTATTTGATGCGGCAAAGTTAGCGTAAAACAACTACCACGCCCCTCTTCAGACTGTATGGTAATGTCACCACCATGTAGCCGTGCTAACTTCAGTGAAAGAGCCAGACCCAAACCTGTTCCTTGGTATTTCCGAGGGGAACGGTTAGGGAGTTGGTGGAACGGTTGAAAGAGACTGCTAGCGTCAGCTTCGCTCATGCCGATACCAGTATCAATCACCAGAAATCGAGTATATTCAGCAGTCTGCTCAACTTTTAGTGTTACCGAGCCAGATTCAGTAAATTTCACCGCATTTGAGAGAAGATTCACCAAAATTTGCTTGCATCTGAGATGGTCAGCAACAAAAGAAGTAATAGCAGGAGCAATATCCAGTTGTAATTGTAAGCCAGCCTCAGATGCCTGCTCGCGCACAACCGATAAGCATTCATGACAAATGGCTTCCACTGTTATCGGTTCTAGGGATAACTCTTCTCGACCTGCTTCAATCTTTGATAAATCCAGTAGATCATTAATCAGTGCCAACAGGTGTTCACCGCAGGAAGAGATACCAGTGACATATTGGTGCTGTTTATCGTTAAGGGGACCAAAAATTTGCTCTAAAAGTAGGCGAGAAAACCCCAATATACCCGTTAAGGGTGTCCGCAATTCGTGACTCATATTGGCAAGAAATTCGCTTTTTGCCTGGTTAGCGGCTTCTGAAAGTTGTTGTTGAGCTTCTAGTTCTTGGGTGCGATCGCGTACTAGCTGTTCTAAGTATTCGTAGCTCTGTGCATTGTAAAGTGCGATCGCGGCTTGGTCAGCGATTCGCTCTAGCAACTGAATTTCTTCGGGTGTAAAGGTTCGTTGGGTACTTGTTTGCAACATCAAGCCTCCAAACAACTGGTTACGAATAAAAATCGGTGCATTCAGGATTGACACAACTTGCAACTGCTGCATCATTGCCAGTCGGGGGGCAGGTTGAGGAGTTTCTGCATAAATGGGAGCGTGAAAAACCTGATGTAAGCTAAATTCTGAGCTAGGGTCTAACCTATCAGTCCACTCCGATACAGGTGACTTCATGCCGAGTGCAGAAATAACCTGCTCACTACAGCGCCATTCATTCAGAGTCTTAATATGCTCTGTGTCTATCGAGTAAATATTGACTCGATCAACATTGAAACATTCCCCGGTTAAAGTGACAATTTCCTGCAAAATCTCGTCTGTATCCAATGTTGAATTTAGGGTTCGGCTGATTTGATTGAGCAATTTCTCTCGTTCCGCCTGCTGTTGCACTTTGGCAAATAGCTGAGCTTGATGAATCGCGATCGCACACTGAGTCGCGATCGCACTCACCAAAGCCACCTCGTCCTGTGTCCATTGGCGAGACTGAACCGCTTGGTTCCCACACTGGTGTAAGCTAATGCCTCCCAGGTATGACTGATGGTACAACAGAGGCACAATCAGGATGGCGCAAATGTCACACACAGCGGCTGACTCTTGAATCACCTCTGGCAAGCTGGCATCAATTTGTGCCAGTACCAGTGGCTCTCCTTGGGATAATGTCTCATGGTAGTAGCGATAAAAATCGCAATAGACACCGATCAAACTCTCACGTTGAGCTGTCGCTTCACTAACGTGGTGAGCCTTCATCTGATTATCTGAATCAGGCTGAAAAATTAGACAACGGCTGACATTGAGAGTTTTATGTAGCAGATTAACAGTTGTCTGTAAGACATCATCCAATACCAATGTGCCCCGCATCGCTTGGACAATGTGGTTGATAATCGCTTCTTGTTGAGCTTGCCGCTTGGCTTGATTCAGGCTTAACTGTTGTTGTTTGCGTTGTTTACCTTCCTGGATCGCACGGGTTAAAACCTCTGGCAAGCGAAACAACTGTTCTTTGAGAACATAGTCAGTCATCCCAGCTTTAATGCACTCTACCGCTCTCTCATCACCCAAGCGGTCAGTCACTAAAATAAAAGGAATGTCCTGTCCAGATTGCTGTAATAATTGCAACGCTTCCATACCGCTGAGTGTTTTCAGGCAATAAGCAGACAAAACACTGTCATAGGTATGGTTCTGCAAGGATTGCTGATAGAGTTCAGGCGTGGTAGCAGCATCGTAAATAAAAACAATACCAGCCGCTTCGAGCGTCGTTGTGATTAACTCAAAATCAGCAGCGACATCCACCACAATCAGTAAGCGTACAATTGTGGGTTGGAGTGATTTCGGCAACGATGGCGTTAGCTCAGAGCCAATGGACATGAAGGTAACGCTGTTTATTTCAATGGAAGTCTATTAGACAATTCAAAATTCAAAAGCTAAGAGCAGCAAGTATTTATGCTTTTCCTACATACATTTGAATGCTCATTAGCTTAATACGAATGGTACTGACTTAAGAAAATTCATCACACCAACCACCATTTGTGCAGGGGGTCTGGGGGAGGCACTCCGTCCCCCAGTGGGGGGTTTGGGGGGCAACGTCCCCCAATCCGGGTTTTTCCAACGAACGATTACTTTGCGCTCAACGAGAGTGACATTGAGCTTAATACTACTAAAATTCACGTCGCGAGAAGATGAGGATAGCGATCGCTAAAAGCAATACTGTATAGAGTAAACCATACAACCCATGACCTAAAAGCGTTACAGGAGGCGGCAAAATTCCATAAACGGCTTCATTTTTTAAATTAAGGCGCGATAAATCAGGTAAAACCAGATAAAGACCTTGAGTTAGCGTCTGAACATTAGAGTTGCGGCTGATGTTGCCTAACTCTAATAAATCGCGACTTAAGTTGCCCATCAAATACACCCCGAAGGTGAGTAATGCTGCCAATAGGGAACTTGTAAAGACGCTAAATAACAGCGCTACGGCTGTAATTAGAGACAACTCTAAAAATTGGTAAAGCGTTGAAACCAAAATCGTACCCAGTGGATACTTAACCCGGCTGAAACTTAGTAGCGCCAGATAAATCCCCGTCATCGCAACAATCAGGATAGCCAGTACACCCACTAACCCTAAGTGTTTGCCGATGATGAATTCAGCACGATTGAGAGGTTTTGGGATTAATACTAATACAGTGCGCTTGTCAATTTCTTTGTTAATTAGATTAGTCCCCACAAATATCGCAACAACCACACCTAAGATACTAATTGCCGCCAGACCAAAATCTAGGAAAATTTTGTCTTCTGTGGTTGCGGCAACTTCTGGTAATAGCTGTAGTGCGATCACGAGTAGCAGCGCAAAAAAGCCAATGAGATATAAAACGCGATCGCGAATCACTTCCCGAAACCCATTTGAAGCAATTGCCCAAATTCTTCCGATACTCAACCGCCACCTCCGATGCTTCCAATCACTAAATGAATCCAAACAGGAAATATTGCATCATTGTAAGAAACTATCATTCGCAATGATTGGCTCATCTATTCCCCAACCTCTAACAGGCTCACATTCAAAACGACTAATAAATGTTGGTGGCTGTCCAGGTTGAGTATTGGGGGAATTTGTTGTTGTGGGAACTTGAATAATTTGACAAGTCTTGGTCTGGGAATATTCTTGAGGTAAAGCACGGGGACCTTGCCAAACTGCCCGTAGTTCTAAATTATACCCAGCACTTCTAGAGGAGACACCCGATACCACTCCCCAGAGATTATCTTCTTCAACAGTTGTGATTTGTTGCTTAGCTTGTTGAGCAACTGTATCGATCAACTTTTCTCGTTCTTCCTGTAAAAGCGATCGCTCAACTACAGACCAAGGTTTAGCATTCAACTGCTGGGCTAGCTTTGGTTCCATCGCATTTAAAAGTAACTCTCCTCTGGGTATTACCGATTCTGAGGAGGCTAGTTTCGTGACAAAAGCACTCTGGCTGAAGTCATCGATTGCAAGGCTGGGGTATTGAGTTAACCAGTCTTGAGCCACGAAATAAAACTGGAACCAGCAGCTAATTAAAATCTGAGTGCCGAACAAAATGACTAGATTTTGACGCTTATGGAGGGGTGGTTTTGTAGGTCTTAACCGATCATTTACAAAATCTGGGATAGCCGCGATTATGGCTGAGATGACAGGCCAGTAAATTAAAGCCTCTTTTGAGACTTCACCTGTAGGACCACCAAATATATAAATACTGACCAATGCCCCTGTAATCCAAGGGCTTAAAGGAAAGCCATCTTTTTCCTTTTTCTCATCATAACCAATTCGCAATTGGTTAGTAGCTGTCGTTCCCCAGAAAACACCCAAAATCAGAAAAATCCAAGCCAAATTCAGCAGCAAATTTCTGGTGAAGCCAATGTCACTTGCCAGCAATGCCATGTAGTAGGAAAACAAGCTGAGCAAAATGAGAGTTTCCCAAGAAAAGGCACTGGGAGGTCTAAAGTTTTTTTGCAGCCATTCTACAATATTGAGAAAAAATTTCACGATAGTTTGTATCCTATCCTAGAGCGTTGACCTGAATAAAACGGAAAAACAAGAGTAACAAAATGGCGCTATGGCTAAGAGCATTTGCCAAAAGAACAACAGTTGCCTCATTAACGTCAGTATGTGCAATTGCCCGATTTAACCGGGCTGACAAAGATAAGCTACGTCCTTCGTCAGGTGAGTCTGAGGAACTCTGTCCTGGAGACCGATGTAACAACGCTTCTAGTACCTCTAGCCCTTTTAACTTAATGAGGAAGGCACAGAAGAAAATGACAATCCCAGTCGAAACAATAATTAAATTTAGGTTACCTGGCTGGGGAGCCAGAAGGTGATCGAAAAAAACAAAACTAATTATCTGAGTTTTTAAGGGTTGGGGTACGAACCTCAAAAGTAGGAAAAACGCCAACCAACCAGCAATCACACACAATAAATTGATTGAAACAGCATAGTCAATGCTAATTTTGCGCGTTAGGTTTAGCCGTTTGTGAAAGACTGCGGCTTCTAGTGCGATCGCCACCAGCAGGAATAAGAGTTGGAACAAGATTGTCGGTATTGGTAAAACGGATGCTGTCATAGCGTTGTCGCTCCTATCGGGAAAATAGGGAGTGGGGAGTGGAGAGCTTTCAAGGGTAGGTTTCTAATAAATGCCATCAATAATGGAGTAATGAGGTGATGGGTGAAAAATTCCCAAAGTTTAATGTATATTAACTTCCTACCCCCTTATCTCCCCAACATCCCAATCTAAAAAACCTACCCTTGTAAGGGAGTATCAAGTAGGCAGGCATCAAGCAATATTATCTATCGATCTCAGTGAACTGGTTATGAACAACTGCATAAAGTAGTCTTTCCTGGAACGAGGCTGAAGGCTAAACTGCTTGAGTACACTCTTTGCATTGGGCTGAATTTCAAGGAGCGGAATGTCCAGAACTGGTATTGGTATACGGACAGCGGTTGAGCGTTCTGAGCGCATCACGGGTCAAATTCACGTTTATGATGGCGCAGGAAAAGGTAAATCTCAAGCGGCTTTGGGCGTTGTTTTGCGTTCAATTGGACTAGGGATAAACTCAGATACTGGCAGTCGCGTCTTATTGCTGCGGTTTCTTAAAGGACCAGGACGCCCCTATGATGAGGATGCCGCGATTGAAGCCTTGCAACGGGGTTTTCCTCACCTGATTGACCAAGTACGGACAGGACGTTCATCTTTCTTTGCTAGAGATGAGGTGACACGCTTCGATGCGGATGAAGCACAGCGAGGCTGGGATGTAGCGAAAGGTGCGATCGCGTCCGATCTCTATTCGGTTGTTGTCCTCGATGAACTCAATCCTGTCCTGGATTTGGGTTTACTGGCGATCGATGAAGTCATCAAAACCCTGAAGAACAAGCCTGAGAATCTGGAAATTATTGTCACAGGTCGAGGAACTCCCCAGGCATTACTAGATATTGCGGATTTGCACAGTGAATCGGTACCTCATGACCATCCTGCATCCAGGCAACAGGGAATTGAAGGGATCGAAATCTACACGGGTGCAGGCAAGGGTAAATCCACCAATGCTTTAGGTAAGGCGTTGCAAGCAATCGGTCGAGGGATTAGTACCGATAAATCCCATCGAGTTCTGATCATGCAGTGGCTTAAGGGTGGTAGTGGCTATACAGAAGATGCCGCGATCGCCGCTTTGAAGCAGTCCTATCCTGCACTCGTCGATCATCACCGTTGTGGTCGAGATGCGATCGTTTGGCGGGGACAACAGGAAATCGCGGATTATGTAGAAGCAGAGCGAGGTTGGGAAATTGCTAGAGCCGCTTTAGCGTCGGGTTTGTATAAAACCATCATTATGGACGAACTTAATCCCACTGTTGACCTGGAACTGTTACAAGTAGAGCCAATTGTCGATGCTCTTTTGCGTAAACCTCGCGATACGGAAGTAATTATTACAGGTCGCTGCCTAAATCAACCCGCCTACTTCGACATTGCTAGTGTTCATTCCGAGATGATTTGTCACAAGCACTACTGTGAAAAAGGTGTGGATTTGAAACGAGGCGTAGATTTTTGATAAAGGCTTGGGGGAGTTCCCCCAAACCCGATGTTTTCCAAAGTAAATTTCGCAATGACGAGAGTAATATTCTTACTCCAGTTCTTCAGATTTATGAGTCATGATAGTGCAATCAGAAGTAGGAATACCGACGCAAGTCAGCACGTATCCTGCTTCAACTTGCTCATCATCCAAGAATTGTTGCTCAGACTGATCGACTGAACCTTCTTTCAATACACCAGCACAGGTGGAACAGGCACCAGCACGGCAAGAATAAGGCAAATCAAGCCCTTCTTCTTCCCCAACATCGAGAATAGACTCACCTTCTGGAACTTCAATCGTGGTATCGAGTCCTTCGCCTTCGTTAATTAATCTGACTTTGTAAGTAGCAGCCATAAAGAGGTCATCCTATCAAGAGAAACTACAACAACAGGTTCACTAGAAGCGACCAAGCGCAAGAATAAAAAACTACTCGCTACCCAGTTCACTTGTTAGTAGAAAAGTTATCTTTATTGAAAATTGTTTTGTCTCTATCAATAGATAGTTCATGCTGTAAGATAAGTGTTCCTCCAGACAGATGCTGTAGGGTTAGTGTTATCCTGAAGCGAGTCCTTCTCTAGGCGAATAATGGCTGAATTGGCTTTACTAGCGCTTACTGAGTGTTGAAATCAATAGTTGTGCGATCGCTCTATTACAAAACTAATAAATCAGGGGATCGTGACAATTCTTCCGCTCTAGTTCTGGCTACGATGAACCTTAATCCTAAGTTGTATTCTATCGTACAAAATTAGTTTTACTACTAGGACGAAGAAAAAGGGTTAAGTGGAAAAGATGTTTAAAAATAACCCTTTTTCCCTTTCCCTTTGACCTGAGATATAGCAATTCTCAATGAGAGTAAGGTGCATCTAAGTTTCTTGCCAATTCCCAATTCCCAAAAACAGAGCTTATTCACCTTGGCACCTTGACTTCGTAAGTCACAGTTCCCAACCAAGGCACCCCTGGCAACTGGTAGGGCTTAAATCTTAAGCTATCCAATCCTCCCTTTCTAACCATGTGGTTTAAGAAATGCAGAGAACCTTGAAGCATATCTGTACCATTAGGAATAGTCGTATTTTCCAACTCTAACTTCGGCTGTAACTTCAAGAGGTTTTTTACTGACTTAAAGATATCAGGAGCATTAGACGAGCGGATAAATGTAGATACAGCCCTTCTAATTTCTGCTTCAACATTTGCTGCGTTCTTAAGTTTGTGACCTTCCATCGTTCCACCAAGACGCTTTTTCAGGAATGTTCTGACATTCTCGGCATAAGAAATGGTGTTATAGTGATAAATTGCTTGAGAAATAGAAGTGTGCTTGCCAGAGTTAATTAATGCCCCAACGACATAAGCCGCAATATCTGCTGTATAGTCAGAGTCTCTTGCAAACTTACTCAAGGCTTCCTCTACATCTTTAATGTTGTTGCTGTCTTTGGAGTAATAAACGATAATTGCTGAACCAATATCTCCAGCCCAAGATGTGTGGTCACCTGTCCAACTGGTTAAATCTGACCAATTAACCCCAGGTTGATTGATTTGATCAGAGAGTGCCGCAATGAAATGACCAAAATCAGTCACTTCACCACTCAATACCAAATACTCTTGATTCAGTTTTTCTTTAAATTCCCCAGCAATATACTCTTGGCTATATCCGGTTGCTGTATTCCATAACGGAGTTGTATATCCCTTTTTGGTATAACCCCGAAGCTTATTCGCTATTTCATAGACAGACTTACCAGAGTTTTCACGTTCAATTTTTTCAATGAATTGTAGTGCTTCTTCTAGTTCAGGCATAGCTTTTAAGAGATGCATTTCATTTAGGGAGTAGTACTAGTTAGCTACTCATTCTTATTAAAGAGAAAGATGAAGGTAGCTGGTAGGGGCAAAAACCTTACGCCCCTACCATTTTCACAATGGATTTATTGGCACTTACCTAACTGTTTAGGTAGATCGAACACCACTTTGAATTGGATGTTCGGAATACGCTGACGACACAACTGAAGATGTCCATCAGCATCTGAGCGGCTGTGGTAGCGACCAATAATCACCCATTGCAGATTAGGTAGTAGACGAGCAACAGCCCAAGGCTTGAGGCAGTCTCTGTAAGTCATAATGAATTTGTCTCCTTTGTTATTTGGGAGCCAGAGCCAGCGCGGAAACTTGGTAGGTAGAGGCGCTGGCTTCTGACTTGCTATAAAAATAGCACATAAATTAACTTGTTAACAAGTGCATTAACTTCCAGAGATTAACGGATTACTGCCAGAATGGACTGGAGTACTTTATCGTTAGTGAAACTGTGGCTGAAGACTCAATTAGGGTCTACCTATCAAAAGAAAAGAAAGTGCGCTTTAAGGCTGCCTGTGTCTTGCAAGACAGGGACATGAGCGATGTAGTGAATGAACTGATAGACCAGTGGCTAGAGCAAAATGAAACACCCCCACAGCAGCAAAAAAACAGGTGAGTAGGTAGTGAGGGCGTTTTGCCAGAAGAGAGCAAAGCTGAATGTGGAACCATCACTCGTTCTTTCCCTAGCTTGGGTGGTCGCCTAGTTAACCCATTGCCATCAGTACAAATTTTGTAGTTGAGGGTGATGGCGCTTTCTCTCCATAATGCGATCGCACCCTTACTTTGCCTTGGCAACTTGGTACTTGTGATCACATAAGCAAGTATTTAGGAAATTGGTATTACCTGTAGAGAAGTGACTTGTTAAGGAATTTCTACAGACGGCACAATGACTGAAAAAAAACACCCTCTGGACATCTGCTTTCCAGAGGGCACCGGATGAAATTCGTATTTAAAGCTTACTGAGCAACTGTGAATAATTTGTGAATAGAGCATTTGCTCATAATACGATGCTCGTATCGGATATTTGCAAATCGCCCACAAACTAGAAGTCTGGCACTATACAAACTAAGTCCGCTTATACGGATTCAATTCAGCCTGTGGAGGCAGGCTTTGAATGCAAATAGCTGCGATTTCCGTTTCTCCTGGTATTTTTGCAAAATTTGAGATGCACCCTGATGCGATCGCTCTCTTAGAAAGCATTGCTGTAGTTGAGAGTTCAGGAGAATTTATTTTCAGGCTCTCCCATTGCCTAAATTAATTCTCCTGTTCCTGAAAACGCAAAGTTTTCCGAAAATAAATGACTCACAGCTTAGCAAGCTTACTTGTTAACTTTCTTAAGTATGATGAGCGCTCTCATCAGTCCTTTTTCTCTTTTTGTTGACGCTCTTTTACAGCCTGAGTCAACAGGTATGTTGCCAGACTACTCAATGAGCGACTTTCTTCTTCAGCCCATTTTTCTAGGGCTGTTTGAATTTCTTCTGGTAGATATGCCGTTACTCGCCCTTTTAGTTTCATCAGCTCTACAGTTTGATGATTTAAGATACTTCATTATATATCTGTTTATAGCTGACTATCCATTACTTTTGCTAAATAAACTACTATATAACAATGCAATGTGTACAGTGTTATCCTCAAGCTGAATAAAAGTAATCCTTATAAAGTCAAACCAATTGGGAATTGGGAATTGGCAAGAAAGTAAGATGTACCTCACTGATACGAGAATCGCTATATCCCTCTTCTGTCACTCTCCGAAAACTTTTGCCATTGCTGAAGTCTAGAACTAACCTATGGTAGGCGATCGCAGACTTTTTCCTTCATAGAAATTGATCAGAGTAGGGAAATTGCCAAAATTAGATGGGCAAACGCTGTATTCCCTAATATAACTCCTTTGTAGAAAATATTAATAATAGGAAAAACCGGAGAGTGACAGAAGAGGGATATTAAAGTTCGCGCAACGGTTGATGTTTCCCCAATACCTGTATTAATACCCAACCCAGAAAGCTCTTTCAGATGGTTTAACCCACCTTTACTGGCATTGTTAATCTTCTTAGCGTTCTTCGCAGCTTTCGCAATCAAGCATTAACTTGCTCCGCCTGTATTAGCACTGCTTCAGGAGCCTCTAGAATTGTGCGATCGCTTCAATTAGAAGAGATTAAATCTTCAGTATTTTGCAGAAGTGTAGAACAAATCTCATCTAAAGAAAGGTCATTTTAATCCTGACCAAAAGTAAGATATGGGAGACGAGGAAGCATTTTTATAAAGTTCCCCATTCCCCATTCCCCCTTATAAATCCCGATGAGTGAAAGGTTTTGCCTTCTCACCCACGTAGTTGGCAACAATGTGACCATTCCCTGCGACTTGATACTTGTAAGTCACTAATCCTTCTAACCCCACGGGCCCACGAGGTGGCATTTTCTGCGTACTGATTCCTACTTCTGCCCCTAAACCATAGCGGAAGCCATCAGCAAAGCGCGTGGAACAGTTGTGGAAGACACTAGCGGAATCGACTTGAGCAAGGAATGTGTCGGCAACAGCTTGGTCTTCGGTGACAATTGCATCCGTATGCTGGGAACCGTAGGTATTAATGTGGTCAATAGCAGCGTCTAGGGAATCTACTACTTTGATTGAGAGAATCAAATCGCTGTATTCAGTAGACCAATCTTCTTCGGTTGCTGGGACAACGCTGTAACTAGTATTAAGAATGTTTTGGGTTGCCTCATCGCCTCGCAGTTCTACGTTGCGTTTATGCAAAGCGGCTGCGGCTAGGGGTAGGAACGTCGGTGCGATCGCAGAATCGACAAGTAGCGTTTCCATTGCACAGCAAGCGGCTGGATATTGAGTTTTTGCATCAACCGTGATGTCTACCGCCTTTTGCAAGTCAGCCGCTTGATCGATATAGACGTGACAAATGCCATCAGCATGACCGAGTACCGGAATGCGAGTATTCTCCTGCACAAACCGAACAAAGGAGTTGGAACCTCTCGGAATAATTAAATCAATGTACTCATCCAACTGCAACAGTGCGATTGTCTCTTCTCTGGTAGTTAACAGTTGGATAGCTGCTGGAGCAACCGCCGTCGCTGATAAAGCTTGGTGAATTACCCTTACAAGGGTTTCACAAGAGCGAATCGCTTCCTTGCCGCCTTTGAGAATAACGCCGTTACCTGATTTGATAGCTAGTGTCGTAATTTGAATCAACGCATCGGGACGTGCTTCAAAGATGATGCCCAAAACGCCGACGGGACAAGTAACTTGCTTCAGGATTAAACCTTCGTCCAGTTCGCGATGAATTGGCACGGCACCGACTGGATCACTCAGCTTACCAACATCTCTAACGCCATCAATCGCGGCTTTTAGCTTGGTTTCGTCTAATTTTAAGCGATTGTACAAGGGCTTAGGAATTCCATCGGTCTGTGCAGCGACGCAATCAGCCGCGTTTGCTGCCAGGATTTCAGGAGTTGCTGCTTCTAAGGCGATCGCGATCGCTTCGATTGCCTGATTCTTTGCTTCTGTTGGCAACACCGCCAGTTGTCGTGCCGCTTGACGACAAGCTTTGGCGATCGCACTCAAGGGTAGGGACGCAACTGGAGAAGCAGTCATGGATTTTGGGCAGGTACTGAAGACGTAATTTCCAATTTTAGCAAACGACGCACAGATACAGTCTGCCTATCTCTAAAGTCTTCAATGATTGACGTTTCAAGCAACTTTTGCGAATTTTCTGCGATCACTGGTGTATCTAAGAGTCTTACTTGACCGAGTACCAATATTGCTTTTTAAGGGAGATGCCTTATGTCACTCCAAGCTGGATTAGAAGCCCTTAAACAAGGCAATCACCGAGAGGCAGTTCAACTCCTGAAAGAATTTTGCCAGTACTATACCCAGGAAGGTTCTAAAGATTATATTCAGGCTCAGATTGGGTTGGTCAGGGGATATCACCGATTGGGTGAAACAGAACAAGCGATCGCACTTTGCCAAAAGTTGGCGACAAACAGAAATCCCCAGGTAAGCAGTTGGGCAACTCAAGCTCTCCGGACTTTTACGAAGACCCAAACTCCCCCAATCCCCCAAACCCCTCAAGCACTCGCAACAGTAGCAACAACAGTTGATCAACCCAATCCCATCCAAAAAGCGGGTCGTGCGGCTAAAGTGGGGGTCAAGTTAGCTCTAGCAGGTAAGGTTGGTAATCTAGCTTTGGCTTCTGGTGTCACCATCTCCTTGTTATTCGGCATGGTGTTGGCGTTGAGTTTAGGGGTTGTGTTTCTTCTTGATAGCGATAAGCCAACCTTGAGTTTTGCGATCGCAATTGGTTTTACCTTAGTTTTCAACATCGCTGCCTTTTTCCTCTCTCCCTTGCTCATGGACTTAACCCAAAAGTGGCTCTACCAAACGCGCTGGGTGAGTCTTGCCGAGGTTGAGCGTCATAGTCCTGAGGCAGCAAAGGTAATTCAGCGTGTCTGCCAAGCGAAAAAACTGAAAACACCCCGACTGGGAATCATTGACGACAAAAATCCAACCGCTTTCACCTATGGTTCTCTCCCCAACCGCGCTCGTCTGGTAGTTAGTGAGGGGTTGTTTACCTATTTGGATGAGGAGGAAATTGCTACCGTCTATGCTCACGAACTCGGTCATATTGTCCATTGGGACTTTGCAGTGATGACTTTGGCATCGACGTTGGTACATATCACCTACCTGATTTACCTCTTTGCCAGACGCTTGGGACGTGGTAGTAACAGTAAACTCAAAGATGCGGCTGGGACGGCTGCGATCGCGGCTTATGTGTTTTACATCATTGGTACCTATTTGTTGCTGTACCTATCCCGGACACGGGAATACTTTGCTGACCACTTTGCCGCAGAAACAACTGGCAATCCTAACGCCCTCTCGCGTGCTTTGGTGAAAATTGCTTACGGCATTTTAGAAGAGAGCAAGCAAGCTTCAGAACCCGGCCGCTTAATCGAAGGCACTCGTGCCTTGGGTATTTATGACCACAAAGCCGCCGTGAGTACTGGCACTGCCTACCGCATTGCCCAAAAACCTCGACAGATGGGTCGAGTATTTTTGTGGGATTTGTTTAACCCTTGGGCAGGATTGATGGAATTAAATTCCACTCACCCTTTAACGGGTAAACGTATCCGCGCCCTCAGCCGTTATGCAGAACAACTGGGTTTGCCAACCGAGTTTGACATGGGTCAAGTTGTAGGTGAGAGCAGAAACCTCAGCAAAAAAAAGCTCTATCGCACCTTTGCCTTAGACCTCTTGCTCTTTTGTGCCATGCCAATCGGATTGGTTATTGGTTTGCTGATTGGAGTTGCGGTTATGGGTAGCTTCCCAACGGCACCCTTCGCCTTCGCCTTCCTTGGCTTTGGATTAGGAACCCTCATCCGAACCTTTGTGATGTTCCCCAGCATCAAGCAAGCACCGGAATCAGATGTACTCAAGTTAATGTCCAATCCTTATGCCAGTCCGTTGCGTGGTCAACCCGTGAAACTTCAAGGTGAGTTAATTGGTCGTGGTGATGCTGGTTATCAGTTTGGGTCAGATCTGAAACTCCAAGACAGCACTGGCATGATTTATTTACGCTACGCTTCCCGCTTTGGTGCGATCGGGAATTTCCTATTCGGAATGAATCGTGTAAAGAATCTGCTTGGGGCACAGGTTAGCACGACTGGTTGGTTCAGACGCAGTGTTGTCGCTTGGGTTGACCTAACTCACCTAACTAGCGAAAGTGGTACCACGGTTAAGAGTTTTCACCGCCTCTGGGCTTTCATTTGGGGAGGAGTGGCAATTCTAGTTGGTTTGTTTTTACTAAACTTCGTTTAGGACTTTGAAGGGGCACAGTACGCTGTGTCCTTTCAGTAACGATCTTAGTTAGTTTGCCAAACTTTTGATTTGAAACGTCTAAAGTTTTTCGTTATAGCTAGCGAGATAAACCCTTTTCTCCTCCAAGCATTTGGAGGTGCATTTTGCTATAATTAAGAAGTGATAATCGTTACTGAATAGCCGCTATTGGCACTTTTGATAAACTAAGCAAATTGCAAGTTTGCTTGTTGGCTTTGTTCACTACTCTTTGCTAAGACTAAATGATTCTCTCTACCTACAATAGCTCAGAAACCAAAGTAAATGCAAGCCAATTATCTGATACCTATCAGGTCAATGAATCAGACTTATTGGTCAATTCAAAAACTGAGCAGTTAGTGTTACAGCATCAACTCAATCATCAACTCATTGAGATTGAGCATTGTTGCCTTACTGAAAGGGCTGCTAGTCTTTTGGATGTCTCTTCTGAAACTCTCAACCGCACGAAGAGAGAGGGGAGAGACTTTTACGAAAGGGCAAATTGGATTGCCTATCCAATCCAAGAAGTTGATGAGACGCTTCAACAGCCAATCAGAAGAAAGCAAAACTTTTGGCGTGTTTTCTTTCGAGTTATACCTAACGAGCAAAACTAAGCAGTTCTAAAGGATTCGTGAAGTCGAGATTCCTGACTTCTCAAAGAAGTCGGGAATCTAAACCTCTTGCGATCGCCTGAAAGCAAAAGAGTCTTTGAAGGTGGTAGAGGCACAACAATATTGTGTTCTAAAAAATGACTAAGTTGTGCTTAAAGAAAAGTTTAATCTTCCACTCAGCAGGTAGACGTACATAATGAAGGAATGCTTGAACTTCACTGTCACACTACCTGCTCCGATGGCACCCTTACCCCAAGCGAACTTGTCCATGCGGCAGTTCGTGAAGGAGTCTTGGCTTTAGCGATTACCGACCACGATACGCTCTCTGGTTGGCAAGAAGCGATTACGACGGCTCAACCTCATAACCTGGAAATCGTTCCGGGTGTTGAATTGAGTACGGTACACAACGACCGTTCCCTACACATTTTGGGTTTTTACCCAAATGCCCAACAGCTAAGTGCCCCTTTATCGGAACGCTTAGAAGGACGTAAACGCCGTTCTCAGAAAATGATCGCCAAGTTGGAAGCACTAGGCTATCCAATCTCGCTACCGGAACTGGGGGAAGGAATGGCACCAGGGCGTCCTCATCTTGCTAAAGCACTCGTAGACGCGGGTCATGTCAAGTCGATGCGCGAAGCGTTTGACCGTCTGTTGGGTGATGATAAACCCGCCTATGTGCATTACGAGAAATTCTCAATTTCTGAAGGCATTACGTTGTTACACAACTGCGGTGCTGTGCCAGTTTGGGCGCATCCTTACTTGTTTAGAGGTGGTGAAGTTGAAGACGTGTTAAAGGAACTGGTTGATGCGGGGTTGATGGGAATTGAAGTTTACCATCCCAGCCACACGCCAAAAGAGAGAAAACATCTTGAGGCGCTATGTTCTCAATACAGCTTACTGATGACAGGTGGCAGTGATTACCACGGGCCCAGTCCTGATGGTAAAAGCCCCAGTAGTAGCACGCTCAATATGATGCGTTTGCCATTAACCTTACTTGACCCGCTTAAAGAGGCGGCGCACACTTTAAATTAATCATTGTTCTTGCCTATAGCAAGTTGCTTGATATGGGGAATGCATCAAGAAGTCCTGTCCTTGAGAATTTGCTTTCGGAGTTGTACGACAAGTACAAGTCACTCATGCATGGAAGATTGGCAAACTACATCCCGGAACTTGCGAAAGCCGACCCTAACTGGTTTGGCATTTGCGTAGTGACAGTGGATGGTCAAGTTTATGAAGTGGGCGATTACGAGCAATTATTCACAATTCAGTCAATTTCCAAAGCGTTTGTCTATGGACTCGCCCTTGAGGAACATGGGCGGGATTACGTCTTGACCAAAGTTGGGGTGGAGCCAACAGGAGATGCTTTTAACTCGATTATTCAGTTGGAAGAGTCCTCGAAGCGACCGTATAACCCAATGGTCAATGCAGGCGCGATCGCAACTACTAGTTTAATCAAAGGTTCAAGTCCAAGTGAGCGACTCAACTGTCTACTCAGTATGTTTGAGCGCTATGTCGGTCATAACCTGTTCATTGATATGCCTGTATTCTTGTCAGAGCGAACGACGGGGCATCGCAACCGAGCAATGGCACACTTGATGCTCAACTTTGGCATGATCGATGAAAAAATTGATGAAGCGCTCGACCTTTACTTTCAGCAATGTTCGGTGATGGTCAACTGCCGAGATTTGGCGACAATGGCAGCGACCCTTGCTAATTGTGGTATTAACCCCGTCACTCAACAACGTGCTGTTGAAGCACGCTACATCCGAGATATTCTGACTGTGATGTACACCTGCGGGATGTACAACGTTGCCGGACAGTGGGCTTACAAAGTTGGCTTGCCTGCAAAGAGTGGCGTATCGGGTGGAATTATTGTCGTCGTTCCTCAGAAAATGGGTATTGCCGTTTTCTCGCCACCCCTTGACTCTCACGGTAGCAGTGTTAGGGGAATGAGAGTTTGTGAAGACCTCTCCGAACGAATTGGACTACACATGTTTGACTTACAGATGGATAACGCCCAGTTCCTTAACTCTTTGTATTATCAGACGTTGCCTGACACTACTCCTGAAACCGAAGACACATCCAAGATAAACTAAGTAGAACAACTCAGTTAAACACAACGTAATCTTACAAATCCATCCAACTAGCAGCCATTGAGAAAGTAAGAGAAACCTAGGATATCCCCTACAGAAGATGTATGTTGAAGGTAGCTGTTGGTCACAGCAACGACCCGGATTCCCAGTCAGCAATCGATGAGGTTCTAGAGCAATGCATCCGCTCTTTAGCAGGAGTAACCCCACAGGCTGGTATCCTTTTTGCTGCGATCGACTTTGAGCATTCCTTAATTCTGAAACAAATTCATCAGGCTTTTCCTGGCATTGAGCTAATTGGTGGAACAACTGATGGAGAACTTTCTTCCGTTCTTGAGTTTCAGCAAGACTCTCTGACTTTAATGGTGTTCTGCTCAGAAGAAATTGAAATCAAAGCAGGAGTTGGACGTGAGGTTTCAAAGAACCCCGTTGAAGTAATCAGGCAAGCCGTTGATCAAGCACAAGGCAACAGTACGACCACACCTCAGTTGTGTCTGACTGTTCCAGAAGGCTTTACAGCCAGCGGAGTTTCAATTTTGGATGGTTTGAAGCGAGTTCTTGGGCAGAATGTGCCTATTTTGGGTGGATTAGCCGCTGATCACTGGAGATTTCAAAAGACTTACCAATTCTTTCGCACAGAAGTTTTGAGTGATGCTGTGCCAATCCTGCTCTTTTCAGGAGCATTACTTTTCTCCCATAGCTTAGCCAGTGGTTGGCATCCCATCGGGAAAAAAAGCAGAGTCACTAAGGTCAATAAAAACATCATCTATGAAATTGATGACAAACCTGCGATAGAGTTCTATCGTCATTATTTTGGCGACCTTCCTCCTTCCGCTGAATATCCCCTAGCTGTCTTTGATCGAGAAGAGAAGCATTTTTTTCTAAGAGCTGCTAACGTTTTCGACGAAGAGTCAGGGAGCATCACCCTTTTTGCAGATATTTCTGAACAGGCAGTTGTTCAAATCGCAGAAGCAACTCGTGAAGATATCCTAGCAGCTTCTCAAACATCAATTAGAAATGCGATCGCAAGCTATCCAGGCAGTGAGCCAGAGGCGGCTCTATTTTTTTCCTGTGCCAGTCGCCGGAAAATTCTTGGTACACGAACCAAGGAAGAGTATGAGCTTGCGAAAAGCTGTCTTACCAAGGCTTTACCAATTTGTGGTTTCTATAGTAGTGGTGAGATTGCTCCCCTAGAGCAAAAAGGCCAGACTGAATTTCATAACAAAACTTTCGTGACGTTGCTTCTAGGGACGAAATGAGAGCTGATGGAACTTGCAGACTACGAAAAAAGACTCCAGGAACTCGAAAAAGCGAATCGAATTCTTCAAAAAAAACTAGAACGCTCTGAAGCCGATCGCGTTGACTTAGAGAAGACTAATGACAAAAATCAGGCTTTGCTCAAAAGTGTGATCCGTGAGTTGGAGGAATCAAAAACAACACTTGAGGAAAAAAGCTGGGATTTAGAGCAAGCCCTCAAAAATCTCCAAGCGATGCAAGCCAAACTGGTTGCCTCGGAAAAAATGTCGGCTTTGGGTGTTTTGGTGGCAGGTGTTGCTCATGAAATCAACAACCCTGTCAACTTTATTTATGGCAATCTGATTCACGCTCAGAAATATACCCACGACTTACTAGAATTGGTGCAACTGTATCAGCAGTGTTACCCCAATCCCACTAGCGAAATCCAGGAGATGATCGAAGCAAGTGATCTTGATTTCTTGTGTGAAGATCTACCTAAACTCCTAAAGTCCATGAATGTGGGGACTGAGCGGATTCGTGAGATTGTCAAATCTCTACGCAACTTCTCTCGCCTGAATGAAGCAGAATTCAAGGTCGTAGATATCCACGAAGGTCTTGATAGTGCCTTAATGATTCTGCATAACCGATTGAAACCTAAAGCAGATCATCCCGGTATTGAGGTTATCAAAGAGTATGGACAACTACCCCCAGTTGAGTGCTGCCCTGGTCAACTGAATCAGGTATTTATAAATCTCTTAACCAATGCTATTGATGCATTAGATGAGGGGATTAGGGACTGGGAACTGGAGGCTGGGCAAAAAGTTGAAGAGATGCACTTAATGCAAGGGAAGAGTTTCTCCTCTATCTCTAATTCCCAATCCCAAGTTCCAATTATTCAGATTCGCACAGAGATTGTTCAGGACAACTGGGTGGCAATTCGGATTGGTGACAATGGGTTAGGGATGAGTGAGGACGTTCACTCGAAGCTTTTTGACCCCTTCTTCACCACCAAACCTGTAGGCAAAGGTACTGGGTTGGGTTTATCGATCAGTTACCAAATTGTGGTGGAAAAGCATGGTGGCAAAATGCAATGCTATTCAGCACCAGGGCAAGGTGCAGAGTTTGTGGTTCAGATTCCCCTGCGGCAGTCAATTCACGATCCCCATCCTTGCTAAACGGAACTCAAAGCGATGCTTCCGCTCTCACTTAAAATAAGTCAAGGCAAGATTGTCCTTTTCACGAAATGAAGGACAGTAGTATCTCTGCCTTATCCAAGTCTCAAGAACAGATTTGAAATATAGCAGTAGCCACTAAGGTTAGGACATCGGCGGAAGCCGAGTTCATTAACCGGAGGCTTTTTGACTGGAAGCTGACCGCCCAAAGCTGACTGCTGATTGCTATATGAGAGGCGATCGCTTTCCTATGCAATAATTTCGTGACACTTGCAACTCAAGGGTGGCTGAATGTCGGATATCTTTGTCATGATTCGTAATCAGGATAACAGCGCCCTGACTTCAATTGATGGTATTGCCTTTATTACGTTACTTCGACAAGATGGGCAAGTGCTGGCGGAAGAACTTGTTGATTTGATCTATGCAGATGCAGGCTTTGATGACCTTCCTACGGGTGAATACACTGTAATTGTGAAGCATGAACAGGTTCAACCAACAGAAGCAATCTATGATGTAATCATCAATGCTGAGGATAAGGTAATCTTGCTCACGTTTGTTTACCTGGAACCGGAACGAATCTTACTGCAAATTCAAGCTTCTGTAGAAAGCCGATTGTAACCATGACAGTCAAGGTCATTCCATCACAGTCAATCAAGGCATTCCGTTATCGAGTGTATTGCTTGGGGCAAGATCTCTGGAAGGAGAAAGACCCGACTAGTCGAGCAAATCTGGCTCTACAGCTAGCCGATGCCGCTACAACGCTGGCTAGATTGGAAGCCCAAGAAGCGCAAAACGTTTCACAAGTAAGTTTGTAACAGGTTTTTCAACAAAGTGCGATCGCACGGGTGCATCCCATTTTTGCAGAAATAATTCATTGTGGGGTGGGCATCCTGCCATAGGCGTCAAGTTAAGGCATCTAGCCAAATGTCAAGAGATTGAGAGGCAGTGCGTCGTTGTCGTTGGCGCACGGCTTTGACCAGCCCCATCGAACGCTGAT
>NZ_JACJNU010000064.1:0-230835 GCF_014849525.1 Microcoleus sp. FACHB-SPT15
GCTTAAGAAAATCTAAAACTACATGGGTACAAAGCTGACGGGAACGATATCTCTATCTCAAGCAGAGCAAGCTCTTGCTTACTAAACAGTACATCTGTATGGGGGAACTTCAGTTTAGAAAGCTTAACGCTAGCTAAACAATCAAATATTGTAATAAGCGGAAAGGTCGCCCTTTCCGCTTAAGTCAGTGAAGTCTCAACAAGGTGTTTGATTGCAGGAAGCGTTATGACGAGATCGCTAACACCTAGATGTTGTCGATTTGCTTTCGGAGTGCTTCCAATTCCGCATCAACGGCTGAATCTGAGGAGGTGGTTGTTTTCTCTTCAGAGGCTGGCAAAGCTTGCTGTGAAACGGAACCGCCTGACAACTGCGCTTTCATCGCTGTCAACTCATCATCAACATCGCTACCGGATTCTAGTTGGGCAAATTGTTGTTCTAAGTCATTTCCCGTCAATTCATAGGCTGCCTGAGAACGAGCTTCCAATTCCATGACTTTTTCTTCCATCCGCTCAAAGGCACCCATTGCGGTGCTGGTGCCTAAACGCCCAACAGCGTTTTGCAGCTGCTCGTTGGCTTTGGCAGCACTCGCCCGTGCCTTGAGCATATCTTTCTTGGTCTTGGCTTCGGAAATTTTGCTTTCAAGAGCAATTAGATTCCGCTTCAGGGTGTCCACCTGACCACTCTGCTGCTCCAACTGACCTTTGAGTGAACCCGCTGTTTCGGCATTCGCTTTCTTACGAGTCAGTGCTTCACGCGCCAGGTTTTCATCTCCTTTTTGGAGTGCTAGTTGAGCGCGTTGCTGCCAGTTGTTGGCTTCTGTTTGGTTTTTGTTGTATTGCTGTTCGGTACGCTTTTGAGTAGCAATTGCCCTAGCAACCGCTTGACGCAGTTGAATCAGGTCTTCTTGCATATCAATAATCGCTTGCTCCAGAATCTTTTCTGGATCTTCAGCCTTACTAACCACATCGTTTAAATTGGCTCTGACGACTCTGCTAAGGCGATCAAATAATCCCATGACGCTTGTCTATCCTCTCGGAATGTATAAAGTAGGTGTAAAGCAGACTCGCTTTGCGTCAGTCTGCTGTGGTTGGGCTGAGGTTTAAGCAATGGATGTCCCGTCTCAAGTCTAAAGCGCTTCTTTGAATCATTTAAAACACTCATACCCAAGCTATCAAAACAGGACGCTGTTTAATCCAGTTTAAAAACTTCTAGCTGAAAAGTGCCAGATACTAACCAATTTCTCAAAGTGTCAACCGCAAAGCACTAAGTGAGTTTGAGAAGATTCCCCCAACGGGAGATGCCATTATCTTTTCCTCCGGCTTCCCCTGCTTTCTTCATCAAGCCCCATCAGTTTCGGAACGCAGTTTTTCAAGTTCTCCATCAATTTCATGATTTTTAACGGATGATGCCTGATTAGACGGTAATTTTGCGGGTTCTGTGCCTGCCTTCAGGTTGGCTTTCAGTGCGGCTAGCTCATTATCAACCTCACTGCCAGCTTCTAGAGCGGCATATCGTTTTTCGAGTTCATTGCTTCCCAATTCTTCTAGTGCTTCGGACTGGGCTTCGAGCTGCATCACTTTTTCTTCCATCCGTTCAAAAGCAGTCAAGGCATTACCCGTTCCCACATTGCCCAGCATTTCGTTAATTTTTTGGGACGCTTGAGCGGAGCGTGCTCTGGCAATATATAAGTCTTTTTTGGTTTTTGCCTCGGAGATTTTACCTTCTAACGCCCGCATATTTTCCTTCAGCTTGGTGACAACATCCGCTTCTTGCAATAGCTGCGATCGCATTGCTTTTGCTGTCTCTTGGTAGGATTTCCGTCGCGTTAGAGCTTCCCGTGCCAGGTTTTCATCACTATTGGAGAGTGCTAGTTGAGCGCGGTTGTACCACTCCTGCGCTGTCGATTCAGCTTGAGAGGCTTGTCGTTCCGTGCGTTTTTGGGTAGCGATCGCCTGCGCCACAGCCTGCCGCAGCTGAATCAAATCCTGCTGCATATCTTCTACAGCTTGCTCCAGAACTTTCTCTGGATCTTCCGCTTGCCCAACTAGACTGTTGAGGTTGGCGCGAATCACTCGCATTATGCGATCGATCAATCCCATGGCAGATCTCCATTCACGTTGCGGGTCGGGGGAATCTTTAACATCATGGTATCTCAGGGTCAAGACCCCGTTTAACTTTTGGATGAATTACTCAAGTTGATAGCTTCAAACCCCTGAATTTCCCATGGATGCTCTGCTATAAGGGCTTGAGCTTGCCAAACCCCGGCGACCGAATCAGGCTGTCACTGATTAACGGCATAACTCCTATAGGACTTACACAGCGAATCTACTTGTGGGGTGCGTTAAATAACGCACCCTACTACATCTAGGGACGATAAATCGAGGCAGAAATTCCTTGCTGCTGGAGTTGAGCAATCAGACTTTTTGCCTCGGCTTCAACCTTAAAGGCTCCCATCTGTACACGAGTACCTTGTGGGAAGTCCCGCGTATAGGCATCTGGAACAATTGTCCGGGCTTGCTGTAGCGCACTCTCACTACCATCGTTGAGCAACACGTAGTAGTAATTATCCTTAGATGGTGTGGCGTTAGCTGCTACTTGTACTTGAGAAGGAGACGCTTCTGGCTGCTGCGTTACAGACGGTGATGCAGGTGCCACAGAACTTTGTGTTCTTGCTTGTGGTACAGATGTGGGTGATGTTGGTACGGGTACAACGGATAGTGGCGGCGGCACAACTCCCGACTGTGCAGCAGGTGGTAGCAGTGTTGAAGATAAATCTGAAGAACGTCGAGGAGGCACTGGGCTAGGAACAGCGCTAGGAGCAACTGGTGTCGTCACAGGACTAGGCAAATCGGGAAGTGGGGGAATCGGGGCTGCTGAAGGTGTTGGTGGCGGACTAGCTTCTAATTGACTGAGGTTACTGATATTCACGTCAACGAATTCATCAGAAGCCAAATCAGGACCCTTCACAACGGGTGTCTCTTTCGCTACTTCGCTGTTCGTTACTGTTGTCTGTGTTGGGCTTTGAGCTATGGTTGCTGTCTTTTTCTCGGCGGATTTATTGAAACCCAGAATACCGAGGGTAGAGGGATTTGTAATGATGTAGGCAACTGTAGCGCTTGAAAGCAGTAACAGCAACACTGAGCCAACCCCCAATGGAGTCAGCAACCTATCCGTAAAACGTTTTCTTGGCTGATGAATATCGGCTTCTTCTTCCCCCAGACTCCGCAGCAATTGTTCTGAGGATTCCAGATAATCTTCTGGCTGTGCTGGCTCAGCGGCAAAATTGGCTAAATCGCCTTCAATATCGGCTGGTTCCCTAGGAGGAGTAAGTTGCTCATTCGCGCTTCCCTCAGTTGTCAGGGATGAGGCATTTTGTGGCGTTGTCTGTTGTGAGTTGGCATTCTGTTGAGCTATTGGCTCGTCTTGTGTCTCCTTTGGAGGGGCAGCATCTGGTGTCTGATTACCTAATGTTAGGGGAAATGGCATCAATTGCGAGGGAGGAAGCCTCCTCGATGCTGGTAGCGGCGGAGTTTGCTCTCCTCCCTTATCAACCGGAATCAACTCAATGGGTTTACGGCTTTGGTTACGACCTAAACCACGAGTCGGTGTGATTGGACGCCCTGAGCGTTGACGTCGGTAACGTGCTAGTTCTTCTTCTAGCTGTACATCAAAACTGCCGAGAGCAGCTTGTAAGGTGGGATTGATTGAGGGGCGTGAGGATTCAACTGGGGTGTTTTGGCTCATTATGAGGTCTTTAGGGTTAAGTTTTTGATTCAAATCCTGCAAAGGAGTTTCTCTTGCGTGACGCTCGCTGTCAGTTTTTTAATGGCTTTTGGGTTGTGATGCAATGGAGATAAGAAGAAAACTGGCTTTTTGCTATTGGTCTAGGATTTAGTGTAGATGCGCTGCCATCATATGAGATTGCTCCAAACGATAAGGCTCCTGGATGAGTATAAACAGGATTTAGGCTGAAATCTCTCAATAATATATTAGGTTCGGTCGAAAATCAGCCGCAGTGGCAAGAACCAAAACAACTTCAATACTTAATTCGCGGCTGGCTGAAATCGCGGGTAATGCAGTGGCGCAGCAGAGGCGATCGCACTCGTTCTCTAGAGATGTTCTTTATGTTGTCACGTCTAGCTCGGCTTGGGCACAAAACCTGAAATTTAAGCATCGTTCAATTTTGAAGAAGCTGAATGCTCGGCTATCTAGCCCACTTTGCTCCCAATACCATTGCCCCATACCGCTTGGAGAACTCAGCGCTGGACGGTTTGTAGCCTTTGTTCAGTAAAGGTAAAGGATTGGTAAGGTTACGCTCCTGACTGATTTGGCAAGATGAAAGCAAGTTTCTCTAAGAATTGTTCGTACTCCAGTTTTTTTTACTAACCATTGGTTTTAACCCAATTACTTGCCAAAACTTTAGTAACTTGCTATACATATTTCCTTGTGTTTTAGCTTGATCCCCATAACGTTTACGGATAAAACAGCATCTTTCTTCAGAGGCATAGTTAAAATTGTGTCTTTTCTTAAACACAAATGTATCTCTGTATAACAGAAAAATAAAGAAAATCTAAAACTATTATTTACTTCGGGGATCACTCTAACCTAGACAGGCTCAATGTTTGCTAGCTCTAAACTCCTAAATTAGGAAGTAGGAGAATTGAATGTGAAGAGGAGATGAAGATAATTCCTGAGAATAACTCCAATGAAGACATTAAATTTTCCAACTTCTGCCTGCCGGTATTGCCGCCATTACGATGTCGAGGGACGACGTGGAGGGACGTGTCAGCAACTCGGTGTATCGGTTAGGGGAAACTGGAAAGCGTGTTCTTTAGCCTTACCCCTGTTTACACCATCTTGGGAAAGCATTGAAGAGATTTTACAGGATGAAAAGCTGATACTAAAAGAGGCGTTTTCTGTAAATTGCTCACTTGGTAGCACTGAGGTAGCAGTCTCTGACGAGCAAACTATTTCTGCTTCTGTAAAGCTGACGGCTGACGTAGTACTTGTATAAACTTCGCTTTAGAAGGGTGAATAGGCAGGCTATCACTCATTGATTACTGCCTTAATGGTGAAACGGTTGAGGGCGATTGATGAACAAGAGTTGAAATCTGAAGTAATCATTGTTTAGGGTTGTAAGTTAATTGAACCTTAATCTTTAAAAACAGAAAAATTTAATCCAACCATTTCACTAAATCTTCAATAATTCCTAATCGCACTTCTACTTCAAAGCAGGTGCGATTTTTAATAGTAGGGTTAGTAATGTCTCCTCGGAAATTCACTAAAACAAGGAAGTGTATTCCAAAAGACATGACATCGTATCTCTGAATTGCTAGAGTGCGAACAACGATGTGCCTTTTTTTTTGGAAGACAAGAAATGGTCAAACGTCCAATCAGTCGTTCTCTCCTCATTGCGGCTGTATGTCTTGTCTTCATTGCCCTTGCCCCAATTGTTGTACTACTTACCAGGCAGCCAACTATGACATCTGCGCCCCAGTTGCTAACTGACCCATTTTTGCAGCTGCCAACAGAGACTTCAGTACGAGTGGTATGGTTTACGGAATTTGAGGGTTCCCGCCATAGTGTTGCCTATGGACAGGGACTCACCCGTAGTGCGATCGCAACAACAACCAAACTCAGCCGCACTCGCGAAGATCAGTTATCAAAAGTAGGGGAACAGACACAAGAAGGTCAGATTTACAAACAGCCAACGATGCGGGACATCTGGCGTCATGAGGCAGAAGTGACAGATTTAAGTCCTGGCGATCGCGTTCCCTATCGAGTGACGAGTGTGCAAGATAATGGACAAAGTGTAAGCAGTCGCCAATTTACCCTTGCGCCTACACCAACCTCACAAACACCACTGAAAATTTTACTGACCTCTGATCATCAACTGATGCCGATGACAGCGGCAAATATCCAGAAAGTTGCTCAAACCATTGGGAAAGTTGATGCCATTTTCTTCGCAGGTGACTTGGTTAATGTTCCCGATCGCGCCTCAGAATGGTTTGATGATAATCGCGGTGGTGCTTTCTTTCCCACTCTTCAAGGTCGTGCGAACTACAAACTGGACAAAGATGGTGTCAAAGCCTCCTACACAGGCGGTGCGTTGATTCAATATGCGCCACTATTTACAGCAACTGGCAACCATGAAGTAATGGGACGTTTTGACAAGGTTAGCAACTTAAACGAACAGTTTAACGACCCCTACCCTCGTGCTGTGGCAGAAGCTATCTATCAGAAAAATGCCAAGGAGTGGAATACTAGCAACAACCCAAACTTGCGCGAATTTTGGCTGAAAAACAATTCCTTTAATACCGACACCTACAACGAGATTTTCTCGCTACCCCAAGATAATCCAAAGGGACAGAATTACTACGCCGTGACCTTTGGGGACATCCGCTTAGTTGTCCTGTACATCACTAATATTTGGAGAACACCCAGTTTAGATGCTGAGGCAAGAGGTAGGTTTCAGGAACGGCAAGAAGACTTAAACAACCCCCTGAACTGGGGATATGGACAGCATATCTTTGAACCAGTAGGTCAGGGTAGCGCCCAATATAACTGGCTAGCCGAAGAACTCAATAGCGAAGCCTTCCAGCAAGCCAAGTACAAAATCGTGATGTTTCACCATCCCCCACATTCTCTGGGTGACAACATTGTTCCAGCTTATACTGACCCCGTGCAGATCGTTGAGCGGAATCCAGACGGAACAGTCCAAGCAGTACGTTATGAGTACCCTAGGGTGGCGGATTACATTATTCGTGATGTGGTGCCACGGCTAGAGGCATCGGGTGTGCAACTGGTATTTTATGGACACTCGCACGTCTGGAACCGCTTTATCAGTCCGAATGGGACACACTTCTTGGAAGCGTCGAATGTTGGTAATACCTATGGTGCTTTCACTGGTAACAAAACGCGATCGCTACCCACTGACAATAAGGCAGATTATGCAGCAATAGGTGACCCAAATGGTCTTGAACCGGTGATGCCGACGCTTGCGCCACTTCTGGGAGAAGACAATCAGCCACTACCTTATATAGCGAGTAACGAAGTCTCAGCGTTTAGCCTCTTAGACACAGGCACGGGTACAGTAAGCAGTTATCGCTTCAACACACTCCAGCCAGAATCAGAGGTTGTGAAATTTGATGAATTTAGAGTCGCTCAACCTATCAAATCAAGGAAAACATTTAGCAACGCTGTAGCGCTTGTTGCAATTATCACACTGATTCTTCCAATTCTAATCATTGCCGCATGGCTAATCGGGATTGAGCCTAAAGCCTTGGCAGACTCGACGTTGCCGCGATGAAGATACTTAAAAAGTAATTAGGAGTCGAGAATTGGGGTTTAGATGGGGTGCTTGAAGCTGGAATATAGTTGTAGAGCGTAGGAGTTTTGACGACGGAGTAATCTTCATGTACGCTCTCATTTCACGCGACAAAATTCAACTGCCACCGGGAACAGTTGTGCGAATGCTCGGTTCCTGGCAAGACTATCGTACTTTATGCGAAAGTCGGGGAGATTCATCCATTCCTCGGCTCAAGTACCGTCCTGGAGAAATCTTGCTGATATCCCCTCTACCCAAACATGGACGTGATGCCCATTTGGTCGCTAATGTAGTCACGGCTCTACTTGATGCCTCTAACCGCAACTATGAAGCTTTCACTCCGATCACAATGGAGTTGCCAGAAGAAGGTGGCATAGAACCAGATTACTGCTTCTATATCGATAATTGGCAAGCAGTAGTTGGGCGCGATCGCTTGGAGTGGGGTACCGATCCGTCTCCTGATCTCGTGATTGAAATTGATGTCACTACCTACACCGATGCTAACGATTATGCCCTGTATCAAGTGCCAGAGGTCTGGTTGCTAAAACGAAACCAACTTGCCATCTACGGTTTACAGGACAGCAAATACCAACTACAAGCTACTAGTCGCTACTTTCCTGACGTTGATTTGCAGGCAATTGTAGCTCAATGTTTAGAAGCGGCAAAGGAGCGTGGCACTGGAGTTGCCATCCGAGAGTTGCGCCAACGCCTGTAAGCGCGATGTAAGGAAGACGTTTAGCAATACTGTTGCACTTGTTGCGATTGTCACACTGATTCTGCTGATTTTAATCATTACGGATTGGCTCATCGGTATTGAGCCGAAAAGCATGGCAGACTCAATGTTGCCGCGATGAAGAGACTTAGGGTTGCCTACAACTCTGACGCTAAGAGCCGCCCTTCAACTGGCTCATATTCATCCTCTAACAACCATGTTTGAGCTTCATCATAGGTTGTACTACTAAACACGACTTTATAATCCTCAGCCGGATCATGTACAAGGTACCTCCCAGATGAATTACCTACTAATAACAAGATGTAGGGAGGAGAAAGCATCGGGTCAATCCAGACTTCAACAAAATTCCAGTCACTCTTGGCTGGGTCGAGTGCGCGGGATGGCGTGGTATCGATTTTCTGCATCAATTTTCACCTCTCCACAGAATAACGGAGTGCTTGAACCATCTTCAGGGTTAATTCGATAACCAATTGCTTCAGCAAAGAATAAGCTGTAACGCTCATATCCTCGAATGACCTGTGTAAACTCTCCTTTCTCTATGATGGCTTGAGCAACTGTCTCCATTGTGGTTTCATTGTTGAAAACGTGAGCAGATCTACCTCGTCTCAGCAACCGTTGTACTTGTGGTATGCCAGGTAAATGCTTAGCGATGTGTCTAGAATCGAGGATAATCTCACGCTCAATGCCACTCATGAACCTGCCAAATTGACTTTTCTGAGCCTATCACGTTGATTCATCAGAGGCGGTGCGTTAAGCGCGTTTGAGTTGAAAACAAAAACGGTATTCTTAACCTAACTACCAACGCTTTCCTCACCCCCCTGCTAAACGATAGGATGAGTTATCCTGCCGTGAAGACAGATGAACTTTCTTGAGAAACTGAATTTAGCGATCGCCCAAAATCAAAGCTTACTATTTGTGGGACTCGATCCAAATCCAGAAATGATGCCGAGGCGCTACTGTGAATCAGGCAGTAAAATCAGCATCATTGATAGCTTGTGGGACTGGCTACAATACCAAATCGCTCAAACCGCTGATTTAGTCTGTGCTTATAAACCTACTCTCGGTTTTTATGAAGCATTGGGTTCCCCAGGACTGGAACTGCTGCACAAGACTCTAGAGGCTATCCCTTCCCATATCCCAATTATTTTGGATGCAAAGCACGGTGACCTCAACACTAGCACTGTCTTTGCTCGAACTGTTTTTGAAGATTGGCAAGTCGATGCAATTACCCTCAGTCCTTATCCAGGACAAGACCATGTTGCATCCTTTTTAGTTCACCCAAATAAAGCGGTATTTGTCCTGTGCTGTACTTCTAATCAGGCAGCGATCGCATTACAGCAGTATCCCACAATTGACTCTCCGTTTTACTTACAAGTGGTGAAGGAAGCCAAAACCTGGGGAACTCCTGAACAATTAGGGCTAGAAGTGGGAACCACTAATGTAGATGTCCTAGGACGGATTCGTGCTGAGGCTCCTGAACGAGTTATCTTAGCACGTAGCATCTGGGCAGAGGGCGGCAGCGACCTCAATCAAATCCTGACAGTAGGATTGAATACCAATGGTAACGGTCTACTTATCCCAGTCCCCTTGGATATGTTAGTTAGCGAACATCCAGCCGAACAAATTGACTCCCTACGCCAATCCGTTAACCAAACTAGAAACCAGATTATTCGAGAAGGGTCTACCTGTGACCTATGGATGCCTGATGTTTGTTTGCTCAATCAGCATCCTTATCAAGATTTGATTTTGCAACTGTATGATATCGGTTGCATCTTGTTTGGCGAATACGTCCAAGCCTCAGGGGCGACATTTCCCTACTACGTTGACCTGCGTAAAATCATCTCTAACCCCCAAATCTTCCATCAAATCTTAAGCGCCTACGCGGATATTCTCAAAACTCTCAACTTTGATCGCATCGCTGGTATTCCCTATGGTTCATTGCCAACAGCGACTGGTTTAGCGCTGCGCCTCAATCACCCAATGATTTTTCCTCGCAAGGAAGTCAAAGCGCACGGGACTCGCCGCGTGATTGAAGGCAACTTCCATCCAGGAGAAACGGTAGTGGTGGTTGATGACATTCTTATCAGTGGCAAAAGTGTAATGGAAGGTGCAGACAAGCTTAAATCAGCTGGATTAAAGGTCGAGGATATTGTGGTGTTTATGGATCATGAACAAGGAGTCAAGGATAGATTGAAAGCGAATGGCTATCAGGCGCATTCGGTATTAACCATTTCTGAAATTACCGAAACGTTGTATCAAGCGGGTCGGATTAATGAGGAGCAATTTAAGGCACTGGCGGAAAGCCATTAAGCGATCGCGTATTACTCCCCTGCGCTAAAGATCTGCTGTACTGTCAAGTTCAACTGTGGAAACGTGCGTGATTCAATTCGGTCATTTCCCCTAAACTGCTGACAAGAGTATTCGCCTTTGACTAACTGGTAAACACTCAAGGTAGGTTGTTTTTGGTTACCAATGTAACGCTTGCCGCCTAATCCTAGATAGTCTGCAATCCAATATTCTTGGATACCCATCGTCTCGTAATCTTCTAGCTTCCGGGCGTAGTCATTTTCCCAGTTAGTACTGACGACTTCCACTACCAAGGGTATAGATGTTCCTTGAGTGAGCGTTGCTGCTTTTTTCCACAGAGGCTCACTCTTAAGAGCATTGTGGTCTACGATAAGCACATCCGGTAGATAACCCGTCTCCCAACTCGGTGCTTTAACTAATGCCCGTGTGGGGAAGCGGTAGGGCAATCCCTCTCTTGTAGCTTCCAGAATCAGTTGTCTGGAGAGAAATTCAGTAACTTCCTCGTGTTTACCTGTTGGTTGCATTTCTACAACTTGCCCATCAATGAGTTCGTATCGCCCATCCTCTGGATACCAAGTAATGAACTCGTCAAATGTTACCTGTTTCGATATGGCTTGAATCATGGTCATCGCTCCTTTCCCCATTAAGCCAAGAGTAACTTATACGATTATCTACAGCAGATATAGCAGCAAACCCTCAGCTATCAGCTTTTTGGTTTTCCTTGCTTCTTTTGAGTTTCACACACCTGGCGTTGTACCTCATTCATCCAACTGAGAACCACTATAAGTTACTTAAGCACGAAGAGGTAAAACAGCAACAACCTCTCTATCTTCCATATACCACTGGCTTTCGTGAATGTATTTAACGTCACTGACTTCAAGTTCTCCATAAACCTCATTTTCTGAAGTCCGAACTAAATCTTTAAGTTCAGTAAAACACTGATAGCCAACTGGATCGAGAATGCGTCCTAAAGAGATATGCCCAAGATTCGATTGCTGCAACGATGCCCAAGGGAGTTTCTGGCGAAGGCGATCGCGCAATTCATCAAATTCTCCATAACCTTTGACGATGATTGTCCCATCGGTTGTGATTAAGAATCCTCGATAGGAGATTCTAAAACAAGGTTGATGACACACCACTTCTCTCAGAACATCTGGAGTTTTTCGCAGACAATCTTCTGTAACGTCTTCATCCGGTCGTTTGATAATGAAAAGTTCCCAATGATAATTTTGGGGGAGAACCTTGTAAAATCGTGTATTTGCTGTAAATCTTTCACTTATCTGCTGAGTAAGAGTTTGAAAATTTTGGGTTAACTGATTCGGGAGAGGTAGCCCAACAACAAGAGTCCAGACTTCAAATCTTCTTGGAATAACTTGTTTTGTTTCTAAATGGAAAAGATTACGAGAACGAGTCAGTGAATCAACAGAAAAATCTGAAAGTTCTTCAAGCTTGTTTTGAATTTGTTGATAGCGTCCCTCTAATTCCATATAAACTAGCAGTTTAGGCAAATGTGCATATTACTTGTCTATCCTACTTGGAACTATTGAGTTCATGGCTTTTTCAATTTCCCTCGAACAGGAACTCGCACGGTGGAACGAGGTCATCCGAAATTACCCGAATGACCCTAAAGCTTACATTCGACGAGGCATGGTCAACTTCAAACTCGCTAATGTTTCAGAATCCATTCAAGATTTTGACCAAGCAGAGAAGCTTGACCCAACTGTCTCACCTTATCTGTGGCAGCGCGGACTATCGTACTACTATGCCGAAAGATTTGAGGAAGGCGCAGCACAGTTTGAGTTGGATCTAAATGTAAATGCTCAAGATGTCGAGGAAACCGTCTGGCGATATCTCTGTATCGCTCAAGTTAAGGGTACGGTAGAAGCGCGACAAGCCTTGTTAGCCGTTAAGAATGACCCACGACCGATTATGAATAGCGTGTATGACCTGTATGGGGGAAATTGTACTCCAGAGGATGTCCTTGCTGCGGGAAAGAAATATGGCAGACATGGCAGGTTTTACAGTCATCTCTACATCGGTTTGTACTATGAAGCCGCGAAAGACTTAGGGCTAACTGATGAAAGCAGCAGCACTTTGCGATCGCGTTTTTATATCCTCAAAGCCGCTAACGAATACAAGCTTGATGATTATATGTGGTATCTAGCTTGCGTACACAAAAAATTACGAGGCTGGCACTAAAAACTATTAGTACTTATGAACATTAACCCAGATACGATTTGGGATGACCTTCAAACAATTCGACAAACTAATCCTCTCATCCACAACATCACTAACTACGTCGTGATGAATAATACGGCGAATGCCCTCTTAGCATTAGGCGCTTCACCCATCATGGCACACGCGATAGAAGAGGTAGGAGATTTAGTGAGGATTTCTAGCGCATTGGTCATCAATATAGGTACGTTGAGTGAAGCCTGGATAAAAGCGATGCAAAAGGCAATGCTTTTTGCTCAAAAACTCAACAAACCAATTGTTTTTGACCCAGTTGGTGTTGGTGCTACGAGTTATCGAACAGCAACAACTCAGAAACTTTTTGAACTAGTTCCACCAACTGTGATTCGGGGTAATGCTTCTGAAGTTTCTGCAATTTTGGGAACAGAAGCTGTCTCTAAAGGTGTCGATAGTACCCAAGAATCGGAAGCAGCTGTAGCGGCAGCAAAGAGGCTCTCTCAATCTTATAAATGTACGGTAGTAATTAGTGGAGCCAAAGATTATATCATCAAGGCTAACCAAGTCATAAAGCTAGAAAATGGTCATCCCCTGATGACAAAAGTGACAGGTATGGGTTGTACCTCAACAGCGATAATCGGAGCGTTTCTAGCCGTCAATTCAGATAGCTTAATCGCAGCAACTCATGCTATGGCAGTGATGGGAATCGCAGGTGAGCTGGCGGCAGAAAAAGCGGCTGGTCCTGGTAGCTTACAGATGCACTTTTTAGATGTACTCTACAGTTTGAAAAAATCTGATATTGAAGACAGATTACAGCTAAGCACAAATTGAAGCGTTACCTTTGAGAATACCAGTGAATCAACTACCCCCAAAAACTCAGTGAACTCGGTAAAGGTACCGAGTTCACGCTTAGACTTATTCAACAAAAAATCCAACTAAGGTTTACAGATGCTCACAGCTTCAACTAATCAGACTTGTGTATTCCTCCATTCCTAATTTTTAAGGGTGGTTTGGCTCTCTGTTTTAACAGTTTTGCTAGCCTCATTGCTGGGTCCAAGCTTTGGGAAATTTTCACCAATCTGTTAAAACACGCGCCGTCCGCTTCTAATCTCTACTACCAAGTTAAAGTAAGCTGTAAGAGGCTCAGGGTGGGAGGCACAGCCCTGAATACCGATTTCTTTATGTGCCTATCTTTAAGTTAGCAGGACTTTTGAAAGAAGGCGAGAGTTGTTTAAAGAAGTTTATTTAACTTAAGCTGTCCTTACAGATTGATTGAAGAGGAAGAAGATCGATCGCTTCTCTACAAATCGTTGGCTTGAGATCGTTCCATCTGTAGCACCTAGAATCAGTCCTGTAGTGAACAACCTGAAATCTTGAATTACAAGATTTCGACAATGCCTCGCTGACCATCAATCCGCACTCGCTGACCATCTCGTAGCAGTTGGGTCGCATTCTGGATATCCATCACGGCAGGGATGCCATACTCCCGCGCCACAATTGCACCATGAGAAAGCCGTCCACCCACTTCAGCGATTAAACCACCAGCACGCGCTAGTAGTGGTGCCCAACCAGAATCTGTGTAAGGCACGACAAGAATAGTTTGTCGGTCAATGTGGGTAACGGCTTGCAAGTTGGTCAGAACCTTTACCAAGCCCTCTACTTGCCCCGCACTGGCACCAATTCCTTGCAGTTGTTGAGCTGAGTGGGATGAGGCGGAGAAGGTAAGGGGAGAGGGAGGCTCATTGCCATAAAACAGAGAAGGTACACTGGCTAGTTGGTGGTGCTGTTCGAGTTGCGATCGCCTTTTTTCCACGATTTGAGGCAGTTTTTCTCGCAGTTCCTGGTCTGCATCGGCAATTAGACGACGAATTTCTGAGAACTCTAAGAAAAAAATATCTCCAGCTTCGGAGAGTAAACCCGATTGTTGCCAGCTTGTTTCTAACGCGACAAAGCTGTAGCGTAGGTGTGCCAACAACTGGGAATAAACCTCTGTGACTCGACCCTTAAGGTTTAGTCGTGCCTGTACTAACTGTGCCTTCCAACTCTGGTCAGTTGGTTGTGCTGACGGAGGTGGTGGATAAGAAAGAAGCTGAGTGAATAATTGCCGAACAGGTCGGGGGTCTTCTTTCCAGGTAGAAACAGCAATATCGGTTGCGACTTCGCTGAGGTAACCATAGTGGTCAAGAAACTGGTCAAACTGTTCCAAAATGCTTTGACCATCTGGGATTTCTGCCAGATTAGCAAAGAGAGCTGCCCCACTTTCATAAACATCGGGTGAATGGCGTAGTAAGTGGCGAGTATCCTCTGCTAGCCGTGTAAGTGATCGCAAACTGGCAACCTCCGGTGTCTGGCTATTATCCAATTCCGTATCCTGAACCCGTAATATTGCTTGCCGAAGTGAAAGACTCAGAGGAGCAAGAATACTGTAGTAGGTTGCTCGCTTCAACTGCTCCAAAATTCCGTCTACTCGTTCTAGGATTGCTGTTGGAGACAGGATAGATACAGGTTGAGTTGTTAGTTGGCTGAGGATAGGAGCAAATTGCTTTTGGTAATCCGACTCAAAATCCGTTTCTAAACTCCATTCTCGACCCAACAGCCGCAATAACCCTGGCAGATTTTGCAGAGTAGAACGGGTCGGTGGCTTGGAGAACTTTGCTCCCCTGGTCAAAAATTCCAGGCTTTCCGGTGGCAAACCCATGCGCCGAAAAATCTGCCCTAGTAGTGTGGCATTGAAGTAGGCACGGGAATAGTGCAGTGTCGCTGTTTCATTAAAATCCAATCCCTGCGCTCTTGTCCCTAAAACAACGGTAAAAATCTCTCCCCACACGCCACAAGTCAGGGGACGATTAATCGACCAAGTGAGAGGTCGAATCAAACCAGGAATGACCTCCGCCGCAATCTTGCGTGTCCAAATCGGTTGTAGGGTAGTTATCGGTCGTGCTTGCAGTAGCCACAACTGCTGACCGTCATAACTCCATTCAATATCTTGAGGAATGCCGTGGTAGCGGTCTTCCAACTGACGTGCTAGAACAGCTACTTCCTGAATTAATGCCGGGGGTAAATCACCACTCCCTTCAATTTGAGCAGTGGGTAGGGGGGAGTCGGGAGTAGTGGAGGAATCCCCATTAGTTTGGAGTTTTGATTCCTGGAGATACACTTGGTAGTGGTCTGGTGTGACTCGACCGGATACCACCCTTGTTGCGTCTCCTGGTAATCCCTCAATTACTACTGCGTCACCTTGTTGGGAAATTGGGTCACGGCTGAAGGCAACACCCGAAAAAACGCCTTGGACTTGTTTTTGAATCAGCACTGCCATTGAGTCTTCTGGCGATTTGCTTTGGACTCGCTTAGCTTTAGAGGGATTCCGCAGGAGCAAGTCACGCCGATACTGAACGGCGGTAGGGTCATGGTAGGAAGCCAGGACTTGAGTAATTGCTTCTTGCAATGCAGGTCTACTGGTAACATTCAAAATGCTTCGATATTGTCCTGCGGCTGATGCTTCCTCTGAGTCTTCCCCAATCGCTGAAGACCTCACAACCAAAGGTTCAAAGTCAGATACAGGAAGGTATTTGATTAATGGTTCCGGGTCATCTCCGGGTGGTAGTACCCATCCAGTCGCTACTGAGTAACCCCAGCCCTTAAGTTGAGATAGAGTAGCCGCTTTTTGTCCAACTTTGCTGGAATCTAGCTTAGAGTCAAGAGAAATAATTGCCCGTTCGCCTCGAAAAAAACGAAACATTTGTTGAGATTCTGCCTTTCCTTCCTTTGAGGGAAGGTCTAAATCATCAGGAATTTTTTGATAAATCCAAGCCAGTACTCCACCCAATGCGATCGCGGCAACAATTCGGGCAGGGTCTTGGGGGTGTAAGAGTGCCAAGATTAAGGGTAATAAAATAAGGACACCGAAACGTCCGCTAGTGCGATTGCGGAAAATAGTAAAGCCAACTCCACCCATTAAAAATACAAACAACGCCGCAACCCAGTCATGAGCTATGATGCCCCAGACAACATTAGTTGTACCTGCTCCTTTGCCAAGTTGGTAACGACCCATGACTAAAGCAATCAGAGCAATCAACTCCCATGCTGGTTCAGTGGGAAAGAAGTAACGCGCTAGTAAAACGGCGGCAATTCCTTTTGCTGCCTCCGATAAAACAGCCAAAATGCCAACCCAGCGTCCACCGTGGTAAAAGGCGGCTGAGACTGAAACATTGCCAGTACCCACTTGTGCTAGCCGTCGCCGGGTTAGAGCATAAGTAATCCAGGAAATCAGGGGGAGTCCACCAAGAAGCGGACAGACGGTAAAGATGAGCAGAGACCCCCAAACCTGTGTTAGCGTCATGGACTCCTCGAATTGCTTAATTTTTCTTTCATCCTACAACTGGCAAGTTAGGGTGAGGCTCATTATTGCCAACGTCGCCGTCAATATGATTAAGGTAAGAAGTAGCGGCTAGTGCGACGCGATCACTCTTTTGCTTGCAAGTGTGATCACTAGTTAAAAAGCAAATTAGAGGTAGACCATGACTCTAGAAACGGTTAGACTGCAAATTCCTTTTGAATCATTAGTAGACGCGATCTCATCACTAGGACTTGAAGAAAAGCGCAGACTTTGGCAACTGCTAGAGGAAGAAATTGCCCAAGCAGAAGAAGATTTATTAGAGGAAGATCCAACTATTCAAGCTGAAATCGAGGAAGCTCGAACTGCGTACCAGACAGGAGACTATCAAACTATTGAAGAGTACATGGCTAATCGGTCTGGGAAAACTCCATGAACTATACAGTAATTGTTCCCAAACCTGTACAAAAACAACTTGATAACCTACCAGATGATACGCGCGATCGCATTCTTGAGAAGATTGTGCTATTGGCTGAAAATCCGCGTCCGGAGGGAGTTGTCAAGCTAAAAGGCTATGACAATGAATATCGCATCCGCATTGGTGACTATAGGGTGCGATATGAAATTGACGATGAAGAGTCTATCGTTGTATTGCTTCACTGCAAACATCGGAAGGATGTTTATAGGAACTGATAGGGTGATCGCATTCATAATTGGCCGCTAAAAAGCGATCGCTCTTTACTCATAAGCTACCTCAATCACTTCTCATCTACGACCGACTCATCATTATTGCTGTCAATCGTTCCATCCAGAATACTTTTGAATAATTCATCAGGGCTAACACCCCGTTTTTTCGCTATATATTCCAGCATTTTTTCAATTTCAGCTTTTCGCTCTCTAATCCGAAAGCTGATTATTCCCGCCGCTTGAGTTGACTTGCTGCGATTGTTCAGCCAAGCCCAAACGCGAAGCCAATCATCATCGTGTTCACCTAATGGCGGTAGTGTGATTCTTTTTGGCATACTTCTATCGCATCGCTAATAATTCCTCTATACTGATGCTGTATAGATGCCAGTTAGATGCAAATTGCATAAACTGGTAAAATTCAGATAAAGCTAGAAGCCAGTGCGTCCCGTGGAAAGTTCTGCACTGGCTTTGGCTCCCATCTCAAAGGAGACAAGTTAATTATGCCTTACAAAGATCGCCTAAATGGGTGGTTGGTTGTTCGTTTGCTTACCAAAATGCAATGGGTCGTCGTTGGTCGCTTCCGTAGACATTCTGATGCAGAGGGACATTTGCAGGCTCTTCGTCGCCTCATGCCTGACGCTCAATTGGTGATTGTGTTTGACTGCGATGTGGATGAAACGCGATCGCAACATTTAGCGATTAGCAAAGCAAAATAGCATCTCTGTTTCCAAACCAATCACAAAAACAAAAAGCGCCCTCTTTTGGAGAGCGCTTTATTTGTTATCTAGGTGCTAAGAATTAGCCGTTGATAACTGGAGCTGTCAGAGCAACCGGAGTCGCTTCACCAGCAGCTAGGTCTAAGGGGAAGTTGTGAGCATTACGCTCGTGCATGACTTCCATACCCAGGTTGGCGCGGTTCAACACATCAGCCCAGGTGCCAATCACACGACCCTGTGAGTCGATGACTGACTGGTTGAAGTTGAATCCGTTCAGGTTGAACGCCATCGTGCTGATACCTAGAGCGGTGAACCAGATACCGATGACAGGCCAAGCCGCGAGGAAGAAGTGCAGTGAACGGCTGTTGTTGAACGAAGCGTATTGGAAGATGAGACGACCGAAGTAGCCGTGAGCCGCAACGATGTTGTAGGTCTCTTCTTCTTGTCCGAACTTGTAACCGTAGTTCTGGCTCTCGGTCTCGGTTGTTTCACGTACCAGTGAGCTGGTTACCAAGCTTCCGTGCATTGCACTGAAGAGTGAACCACCGAATACTCCAGCAACACCTAACTGGTGGAACGGGTGCATCAGGATGTTGTGCTCAGCCTGGAACACGAACATGAAGTTGAATGTTCCACTGATTCCCAAAGGCATTCCATCAGAGAAGGAACCTTGTCCGATTGGGTAGATGAGGAATACTGCTGTTGCTGCTGCTACAGGTGCGCTGTAAGCTACGGCAATCCAAGGACGCATCCCTAAGCGGTAGGAAAGTTCCCACTCACGTCCCATGTAGCAGAATACGCCGATGAGGAAGTGGAAGATTACGAGCTGGTAAGGACCACCGTTGTAGAGCCACTCGTCTAAAGAGGCAGCTTCCCAAATTGGGTAGAAGTGTAAGCCGATGGCGTTAGAAGAAGGAACAACTGCACCGGAGATGATGTTGTTTCCGTAGAGTAAGGAACCAGCAACAGGCTCGCGGATACCATCGATGTCTACGGGGGGAGCAGCGATGAAGGCGATGATGAAGCAAGTGGTAGCGGCTAGCAGTGTTGGAATCATCAACACGCCGAACCAGCCTACATAGAGGCGGTTGTCGGTGCTGGTTACCCAGTTGCAGAACCGTTCCCACACGGAGGCGCTGCGTTCGCGCTGTAATGTGGTTGTCATTGGTTTATTAGTGCTTTGTTTTGATGTTTTTGCAGAGGTTTGATGTCTGCGTATAAATACCTTAACTCCTTTATTTCGTTTTGTAAAGTTCTTAAAGGAAATTTCAGATTTTGGGCATTACCTTAACCGGGTGGCCATTTCATGTGGCGTCCACCCAAGATGTGTAAATGTAGATGGTCAACGGTTTGACCGCCATCGACACCATTGTTAATCACAACGCGATAGCCATCTTCCAGACCGACTTGCTCTGCAACACGCTTGACGGTTAAGAGGAGATGTCCCATCAAGGCGTGGTCTTCCGATTCGGCAGCCGCCAATTGAGGAATAGGCTTTTTGGGAATTACGAGAATGTGAATAGGTGCTTGCGGGGAGATGTCTTTGAAGGCAAGTACTAAGTCGTCCTCATAAACAATGTCCGCTGGAATTTCGTGACGGATAATTTTGCTAAAGATAGTTTCGCTCATGCTGCTCTTTCCAAATGGCATTGATTGCAGTTACTCAGGCTGCTAGGTGCAATTCTACGTGGTGAGCGTCTGGGAAGAAACTAAATACAGTAATTTCCCGGTTAAATTGCCAAGATTGCAAGCACTATACTCACAAGTCAAGTGTCAAGGGATATAGATATGCTTGCAAGGGTTTGGAGTGCTTCTATTGTAGGGATTGATGCCGTGAAGGTGGGTGTTGAAGTTGATGTTTCCGGGGGACTACCGGGAATCGTGGTTGTGGGTTTACCGGATACAGCCGTTCAAGAATCGCGAGAACGGGTGAAGGCGGCACTGAAGAATGCTGGCTTTGCCTTTCCGATGCGGAAGATTGTGATCAATTTGACACCTGCTGACTTACGGAAAGAGGGGCCAAGCTTTGACTTACCGATCAGTGTGGGAATTATGGCCGCATCCGAGCAAGTGAGTGCTGAGTTGCTAGGAGATTATTTATTTTTAGGAGAAGTCTCTCTGGATGGGAATTTGCGACCCGTTGCTGGGGTATTGCCCATTGCGGCAGCAGCAGCGCGGTTAGGGATTGCTGGTTTGGTTGTCCCTGTTGACAATGCGCGAGAAGCAGCCGTTGTCCAAGGGTTAGCCGTTTATGGGTTTAAGGATTTATCGCAGGTTGCTGACTTTTTGAATGAGCCAGAGCGTTACTCACCGATGCAGATTGATGGGTTGCAGGAGTTGGCTCATTCCACGTTGACTGGACCCGATTTAAAAGATGTTAAAGGTCAAGCTCACGCTCGACGCGCTTTAGAAATTGCGGCAGCTGGGGGACACAACTTGATTTTTGTTGGACCTCCTGGGAGTGGGAAAACAATGCTGGCGCGACGACTACCTGGGATTTTACCCCCGCTCTCCTTTGAAGAAGCCCTTGAAGTGACGCAAATCCACTCAGTTGCGGGGTTACTGAAAGATAAAGGAACATTAGTAAGCGATCGCCCTTATCGTAGTCCTCACCATTCGGCTTCTGGTCCCTCGCTCGTCGGTGGTGGTAGCTTTCCACGACCAGGGGAAATTTCCCTTGCTCATCGAGGGGTTCTGTTCCTTGACGAATTAACTGAGTTTAAGCGTGATGTATTAGAATTCTTGCGCCAACCTCTAGAAGATGGTCACGTCACGATTTCCCGCACCCGTCAATCAGTGCTATTTCCTGCTCAATTTACCCTAGTCGCCAGTACCAATCCCTGCCCCTGCGGTTATTTCGGCGATACGATTCAAGGCTGCACCTGTTCGCCTAGGGCTAGAGAGCAATACTGGGCAAAGCTTTCGGGTCCGTTGATGGATCGGATCGATCTGCAAGTGGCAGTGAATCGCTTGAAGCCGGAAGAGATTACGCGACAACCAACTGGGGAGGAGTCAGCACCTGTACGAGAACGAGTACAAGCTGCACGCGATCGCGCCCGAACTCGGTTCAAGAATGATTCAGTGGTGCGTTGCAATGCCCAGATGCAGAGTAATCACCTACGCCTTTGGTGTCAACTGGATGATACCTCTCGGAACTTACTCGAAGGAGCAATTCGCAAATTGGGGCTATCTGCCAGAGCAAGCGATCGCATTCTGAAAGTAGCGCGTACCATTGCTGATTTGGCAGGAGATGATGAACTCAAAACACATCACGTTGCAGAAGCAATTCAGTACCGCACAATTGACAGAATGCAATGATGGTAACGCGTAAAAGGGTTGAGCGAGGATGCATCTCAACTCCTGCGTTCTATCAAGTCTAAGGAATCCATGAGGCGTTAACCCGACCTACAGCCTTCTTTGGCATCCTCATTCGCTATATCAGGAGTATGAAGAAAAAGCAGGAAGAATTTATACTTCTACCTGTTGATAAGTGCCAAACTCAGATGTTTTTGCAATCGAAGAAGTACAGCTTTGAGTAAACTAGCCATACTTTTGGGATGTGCGATCGCCCAAACATTAAGACATACACAGGTACTTGCCAGCCAAAACAGGATGTAAGTCGGAGCCATGACTACTCCAATCATTAACCAAGTCCAGACATGCAGTACCATCACCAAAGCCGGGATACAGGCAAGTACAGCCGCTTGGCGCACCTGAGATTGAGGGCGGTGTAGTCCTGTGAAAACTACCGTCCGTATCGTAAAGAGCAAATTGGCAGGAACCAAAAATGCACAAATGGCGATACAGTTAGCGCGTGAAAACTCAGATAATGCGTTGAAGTCGAACATTCACCAATTTGGATGAGTACTTTTGCTAGTCTATCTCTATGATAGAAGTTCACAACATGGGACTTTTATCCAATTCGGCGGAAATCACTACCCTAAGCTGCTAGTTAGCGTGGAGAGTTAAGGGCTGTTCTTCAAAAGCGATCGCTGATGTCGAACTTAGACTGACAGTGAGTTGTACAATATGACGGTTGTATTCTGCGACACAGGCAGTGATCGAGCGCTACACCCTGCCCGAAATGGGCGAATTGTGGACGGAAACCTACAAGCTCAAAACCTGGCTTCAGGTAGAAATTGCCGTTTGCGAGGCACAAGCCGAACTGGGTGAAATTCCAGAGGCGGCAGTTGAGGAAATTAAACAGAAAGCGAACTTTGACCCCAAGCGGGTGCTAGAAATTGAGGCGGAAGTCCGCCACGATATGATCGCCTTTCTTACGAATGTTAATGAGTATGTCGGCGATGCGGGTCGTTACATCCACTTGGGTTTGACAAGTTCCGATGTTTTGGATACTGCTCTTGCTCTGCAACTTGTCGCAAGTTTAGACATTATCCTGGAACGATTGGAGCAACTTAGTCAAGCGATTCGCTTCCAAGCCCAGAAGCATCGCGATACGGTGATGATTGGTCGTTCTCATGGGATTCACGCTGAACCGATAACCTTTGGTTTTAAGTTGGCAGGTTGGTTAGCAGAAGTGTGTCGGAATCGCGATCGCCTTGTGCGTCTCCAGCAACAAATTGCGGTTGGTAAAATTTCGGGCGCAGTAGGAACCTACGCCAACATTGACCCGAAAATCGAAGCGATCGCGTGTCAGAAATTGGGGCTGCGACCTGATACGGCTTCAACACAGGTAATATCACGCGATCGCCATGCTGATTATGTACAGCAGTTTGCCCTTTTAGGAGCAACAATTGAACGCTTTGCTGTTGAAATTCGTAACCTGCAAAGAACAGATGTCCTAGAAGTCGAAGAATTCTTCTCCAAAGGACAAAAAGGCTCCTCAGCAATGCCTCACAAGCGCAACCCGATTCGTTCAGAACGACTCACCGGGATGGCGCGAATCCTACGGGGACACGCCGTTGCTGCGTTAGAAAATGTTGCTCTTTGGCACGAGCGAGATATTTCTCACAGTTCTGTTGAACGAGTCATCTTACCAGATGTTTGCATCTTGACTCACTTCATGTTGGTAGAAATCACCGATTTGGTGAAAAACCTGTTGGTTTATCCAGAAAACATGAAGCGGAATATGAATCTTTACGGTGGCGTTGTCTTCAGCCAACGGGTGTTACTCACTCTAGTAGCAAAGGGAATGAACCGGGAAGAAGCCTACAGCATCGTGCAGTCTTGCGCTCATGAAGCTTGGAATAAACCAGAAGGTGATTTTCACGCTCTCATTGCCAAAGATGCTCGTGTGACTAGTCAGTTAACGCCAGAAGAAATTGAGGCGTGTTTTGACCCGCAACACCACTTGAAGCACTTAGATGAGATTTATCAACGCTTAGGCATTTAGCAAACCAAGGCTTACTCACTTTGAAACTAAGGTGAGTAAGTCCTAAGTTAGGATTGCTAATTTAGCTGTAGCAGAAAGCGGTCAGCTATCAGCTTTTTTGTTTTCCTTGCTCTCTCTAGTTTTCACACATCTCCCGTCGTACCTCATCCAAGTGAAAACCGCTCTATAAATCCCAACTCACTAACAACCAACAACTATTAGTGTTCTAGGCAAAAATGAAGATGTTACTGTAGCCCATGTCAAGTCCCGCAGATAAGGTTGCTACCTGTACTTGTTCAATTGCGCCTGTACCATCTGCATCAAAGAAGAGCGCACCACTGTTGCTGTCATAAATAAAGCGAGTGCTTGCATCCCCAGCAGCTGAACCAAAGGTAAATTGCTCAGAACCTAGCAATGCACCAGCAGTGAGTTCCCCACCAAAACCACTAGCAGAGAAACAGAGTTTATCCTCAGTCACTTGGAAATCAGTGATGGTGTCTACTCCGGTTGTGCTGTACCAACGGAAGAAACGATCCGCCCCATCGCCGCCAGTTAGGAGATCGTTATCTAAACCGCCAACTATGCGATCGCTACCTGCATTCCCTAAGAGCGTATCACTTCCAGACTTACCTATTAGTGTATTGTTGGCATCATTCCCGGTAATAATGTTGTCGAGTTCATTGCCTATGCCATTGATATTATCGGTTCCCGTTAAAGTTAGATTTGCTTCACCTGCTGGCAGAGTGGTGCTAACAGAAGACAGCAAGGGATTAGTATCCCATTCAAAAGCGGCAAACCGGGTGAGGCTACCAAACGCTTCAAACTGACCGAAACTATTGTCGCTCATTAAAATAAGCGATCGCGTTCCATCAGGCAACGTTGGACCAAAGGTCATCCCTTCAAAATTGTCAGGGGTAAAACCTAAAGACGAGAATTCTGGAGAAAGTAAATTAGCAACTAAGGTTTTCTCTACAGGTATAATGCCAGGTGCATTACCAATATCGTCAAAAGCACTAATATCTGTTGCACCCTCTAAAGACACCTGATACAGCTTTAAGCTAGGTAAAACGTTGACGACAGAGCGCTCCATCACGAGCAGTGTGTTTTCATCTATCGCTAGGATTTCAGAAATGCCAGTAGCGTTGTCAGTGTTGTAAAGATATTCTGCTCCTGCTGAATTTGTCGTCAGGTCGTAGCTCAAGATGCGGCAAGCACTACCAGCATTGAATGTTGAAGCCGTACCATCCTGTTCGAGAGCATTTTCTGTTGCTGCAAAGAGAAATTGTTGGTCAGGGGTAATCGTTAGACCTTCAAACCCTCGATTATCCCGAATCCCAAATGTTGTGTCGGCTGAGGCGGTAAACTTCTCAGGAAGAGCCAGTGTCTGATTTTGTAGTCCTGTGTCTACGTTGAATTGATTCACAAATGGCTGAGCGATTGGCGAACCGAAAACACCTTCTGACGAGATGAAAACATTGCCGCCATTGGTGACGGCGATGCCCTCTGTATCAGAAACATTGGCAGCAAAGGGAGTACCGTTTGGGTTGGATAGGAATGTTACATCTGTGAAATTAACCGCTTGTGGAGTACCTGCACTTAAAGTACTTAGGTCAACTGTGAGGGAGTAGAAGCGGACGGGACCATTACCATTGTTGCGGCTATCGGAGACGGCGTAGTAAACGTTATTTGCTGCATCGTAGGTAATCCCGGATAACCCACCGACTGTGGTTCCGTCAAACGTTGTTGTTGAGTCAAAACTTGACTGACCGATAAATGTAAGTGCCATTCCTAACGTCCCTTATTAATATTGAAATTAGCTAACCTAAGTTATCTTGGTGTGATCGCCTAATAAATTCTAGTTTTTTCCTCTTTTCGGAGAACGGCAAGAATTTCTGTAAAAATTCACACAAAATTGTCCTGAACTTCACAATTGCTTTAAGGGCATCAGTCACAAAAAATAGGGGCACTGTAGAGTGTGTCCCTAGATGTGTCTTGCATTACTATGCAAGCTGTAAGTTTGAGGGGCTTGCTTAAGCGGTCACGCATTTAATTTGTATTATGCACTCTGGGCAAAGGGTTAAAGGGCAAGGGAAAAACCTTTTCCCCTTTAACCTTTCACCCTTCACCTTTTCCCTAACACCGATTAGTTAAATAGGTGATGCGAGATGCACAAGAGCTTAGTATCTACGGTTTCCCAACCACTTAGCGGCAATAGCACCCAGAATCGCTCCCACAAGAGAATTGCTGAGAAACTTGACAATTCCAGGTTTTTCAGCCACCACGTTCTGGAAAATTTCGGGATGATTGTGATAAGTGAACGTCGCAACTTGGCTAACATCATTCGCATTCATGCCGTTGGCATGACAGCTAGACAACTTCAGTTGCTCTTCTAAATCGCGATCGCTTATGCCTATTCCTTTTAGTTGCTTGAGAAATTCACTGGCAACATCATGGCGTTCGCTTGACTTAATTTGTGCGATCGCCTTTTTTAGTTCTGGCTCCATCTCACTGGCAGGAATATGATTTGGGTGTAGAGAACCTCCAAACGCTTGCGGTCGTTCATTTACTGAAGAACACTGAGTCAAATCATCAAAATTTTGATAGTCCTGTTCTGGAATGGCTGAAACCGTTTCCTCCAAAGACTCCGTATCACCACGAGCCAAATTACTCAAGATTTGGCGGTTATATTCTTCATCCTTTGTCATGATTTTTATCTCTGTGTACATTTTAAATTTTTTAAAAAGGTGTGATTATGAGCGAACTATTGAACTAAAAGGGGTTGAAATCTTTTCTTTTTTTATCCCGCGCTCACCACTACTTTAGTATTGGTAAGCACTAAAAAAGAGGCAAAGCTGTAAAGAATTGACAAATTTTCGGGGTAAAATTTACAGCAGCCTCCTGAAACTTCAGTATTTTCCTATTACCCAAGCCAAACAAGAAGAGGGTCTAGATAATTGAAAAACTATCTAGACCCTCCGACATTAGCTAGTAATACAACTATTCAAGTGCTTCTTTTGCTTTGTCTTTTAAGTCTTCAGCGGCATGACGGGCTTGGCTTTCAGCCTGCTTAGCTTTACCTTCTGCCTTATCTTCAGGGTCACCAGTGATATTACCTAAAGCTTCTTGAGCCTTGCCTTCAAGGTTTTTACCTGTAGCTTGCACTCTATCTTCAGTACTCATGTTTTTCTCCCTATTCTTTAAATTGAATACATTTTGAAAAAGGTGGGCAAAAGTTTTGCAACTTTGTTTGCCTTATGTATCGAATTTATCTGAAATTCTTTACCTCTTCGTCCATCCGTAGAAGTATTCGTCAAAAGCCTCTCTTCTTCCTAAAAGCGCAGATTTAGCCAAGCAACAATCAGCTTTCCGTGATGAAGCGTAACATTAACAAGTTTGTGACAGTTGCCTATTCAATCTTTACAAAAATTATAAATTCCACTTACAGATCGAGAGAGAGATAAGCTTACAACGGCTTAAAATTACACAAACAATTAAGCGTGCCTGTAACTCTACTTGGGTGCTATCTTGCTTATCTCCAAAGAGAAAAAGTTTTGACAACAAAGCAAGATGCTAGTGGAACAAGCACGCTGATTAATTAAAGTTAGTTGAATTTAATCTAAATAACCCATGATATCTTCAGCACCATCAAGGTAATTTGAAGCGATAGGACGATTCCCCATGATCATTGCTGTCTCGGAAAGTTGAAGACTACTGGTAGCGATTGGCCGCTCTCCGGAGAGGGTAATTGTATCCCATACCTTAATATGGCTAGCAACAATTGGGCGCTCTCCCATCGCTGAAATTGTTCCAAGAACCTGAATATTACTAGAATCAATGGGGCGGTTGCCCGGTAGAGGAGTTGTTAAAGCAGTCTGAGAGGATGTCTGTATAGCAGCTTCTTGTAAATTTGCTGGGACTGGCATGGCAATAACTTGTGCTCCGTTACTCGCGTTTACACTCGGCTTTTGTGAGGTTTCTACACTATCTACAGCTACTGGGCTTTTAAGGTTTACTTCCTGACTCTTTTTACTCCTACGACTACTCGTACTACTGGAGTTGTTGGCTTTGGCAGTAGCGCTATTGCTCATAAATCGATACCTGTAATCTCTAACAGACTTTCTTCAGGAGCGGGAGAATCACGAGTTTTTACTCTCGATTATTTTTTCCGCTCCGAATTGTTAGAAATATTATAAAGGTAAAGCTATCTTAAGTAAAATATACACAATCCTATAAGTCTGTAAATATTTGTAAATATAGACTTAACTCTACTATCTCTATCGACAAATTTCCCACCCACTTAGATGCTAATTCGCTTAGCTAGTGTCGCAAGGTCAAATCAAGACGCAAGAAGCATACGCCCAAGTTTATAGTTGGTGCAGCAGCCTCGTGCCGTTCTCAAACGTAAACTGGCTATCTGAATCCTCTTATTTGAGCGCCATTCTTCTTAAGTTGGTGCCATTCAATGTAAATGAGAGAGCAGCTAGTTACTGTTGGAACTGAGATTCCAGAGCCATCTGCATCGATAATTGTGTTGTTAATGTCGTTTCTGTCTTGCTATTTGGATCTTTAATGCTCATCTCATTATTGGAACTAATCGACACATTAGAGCGACTGGGCATAGCTGCATTCAATGGCATGATCATCTGTCCTTGACCTTGAGAGCTAAGGGATTTTAAGGTAAAGTCTGCACCTGCTGGTGTCCCTGGTAGAGTCAAGTTTTGAGTATTTGCGTTCTGTTCTAGGGTGACGTTAATCGTGGCAACATTATCTTGTAGATCCACCAACTCATAAACCGTAGTCTGGGATAAGTTGATTCCCGATAAGTTAAGTGATGAGGTAACCCGCCATTTAGCACCTTTCCCGATCGCTTCTGCGGGAACTGGTGAAGAAAATTGATCGAGGGAATTTGATAATTGCTCAAATAATTGTTCGGTGATTGGGTCACTTCCCTCTGGGAGATCAAAGTTGCCTGATTTGACTTGTCCTCGATTATCAGTAATGTAAGTGCCATTAAGACCGACTAGCTGTTGGATTGTCGATCGCATACTCTCAAGTAGCTCTGGTGGGACAGCGCTATCAGCGACAACATCAGCGTCGGTGTAGGCGAACTGTAAGTGAATATCCCCATTCGGATCGACCTGAGTGACTGTAACATCCATCTTCATCACACTTGTCGGGATTTTGAACTTGGGGACAGCTTGACCTCCTACGGAGCTTGCTGCGTCCATTGTTGTGGTGATGCTGACCGTTTGCTTGGTGTTAGCGGGTGGTGCAAAACGCAGTTCCTGTCTGGGTTCTGCCCCTGTACTCAAGAGTTCTACTTGTTGAGTTGGCGTAGCGGGGCTAGTTTGGGGATTGTTAGTTTGCGTCATTACAAACGGCGTTTGGGCGCTGACAGGTGCAGCGACAGGCTTGAGTGCGCCTCCGGTAAGGAAAAGACAAACAGAGCTTGCGAATAGTATCTTTTTCATGAGTTTAGTTTATGGAGAAAGCTCATTTATCGAGTGTTAGCGCTCACATTCTAGCTTTTGTACCTTTGGGTGTTGGCATTGGCAAATCTCAAGGAATGTGGATGCGATCGCGTTAACGCAACGTTCTTTTAACTGCTAATAACTGACCACTAACTGCTACATTGCAGAATGCTTAAGCAATAAAGTGCAATTACCGCAGTGATAAGAGTCACAGGGTTATGTTGAGAATTTTAAAACTCTAAGCGTTAGTGACAGGATACGATATTCTTGCTTTATTTGTTGCTCACAAACCTTCAAAGCCTGGATGAGCAGTGGTTCCCTGACTGAACCTTTTCTTTGGCTAAGGAAATATTACTAATATTTACGCTTGAAGATTGAAAGAATACCAGCGATAGAAGTTCTATACTCTGACGCGCCTGATAGTAATAGTGAAGTTTTTTGAGTTGCTAATTCCTTAGTTGACTTATTTTTACTGTATTACTTAGGATTAGTGTTACTAATAGTACACTCCTTTAGCCAGAGGAGATGTAGTAGAAATCCAAGTAATTTAGTTAAATGTGGAAATTTTTGAGTAAATTCCTTGGTTCCTTATTTATTAGTGGTAGATGTTTTAGGTGGAGATATGAAGCTCGACTTCTATAGATTCTCATTTGCCGAGGCAGGGGAATGAATTGTTGATATTACTTTTACGGAAAATAGTATAAGGTAATGCGAACTCAAAATTCTAACCACCAAACAAATAGTAGTCAGATCAGGGCTTTTTATGCTCAAAAGCCAGAGACGACTAGGGAAGATTCTCAATCTAATTCTAGCAACCAAAAAAGGTTTCCCTTAGGAACTCAAGAAACTATATGTAATTTTTTCTTATCACAGGTCAGAAAACAATCACCAGATTGGCTTTTGCAGCAATTTGATAACTTATTTATTTCCCAGGCTGAAAGAGTTCCAGCAGACATTCATCATGCGTTGTATGCAATTATTAGCTTAAATCAAAAAGATATCTTTAATAGTACGATAATTCGGTCTTGTTATATTTTAATCAACAACTGGAGTGCTGCTAGACATTATCAACACATACAGCAACTCGTTCAGCTTTTTGCACAAGTACCAGAAGTATCCAAAAATCAAATCTTATCTCCAACTCAGCAACGTATAAGAGGCTGGTTAAAGGATTTCTTTCACAGCCAGGATTATCAAGAACTTAATCTATTTGTTTCTAAATACACTAGTCGAGAAAAATCTCGTTGGAGTAACCGTTATGCTTCTTATTTACTAACTGCTCAGTATCAAGATACTAACAAGCCGATAGAACAACGAGAAGCCGCCAAACTAGTCGCTCATCAGCTAAAGGAGCAGTTCAAGCTTGATTTAGCGATGTACACCGCTTATACACCAAAGGTAGCCGCGTCTATTAAACGATACCAAAACCCAACGGTTTTAGGTGCAGATGTTCTGCGTTTAATGCAGACTATTCTAACTAAACGCGGGATGTTTAGTTATATCAATTTTGCCAATATTTTCAGAAAACAAGTTGAGGGAATTAGCTATAAAAACCTTAAGGAAAGCTTTCTCAAATATTTAGTATTTTCTATAGAAAAATGTGAATTATTAGAATTAGTGGAAATCTATCTTATAGAGCATTTAGAATTGCTTTATCAAAGGCATGAAAACCAAAATTGGGACTCTTATTTGCTTCTAAGAACTTGCAATCGAACCATTGAATTATTGACAACTCAAACCAAGGGAAAACCTTCTAAAATATTTAGTTTATTAGTAATTCAGGGTAAATCTTTAACCTTGTCTATTCTTCTTCTTAAAATAATTTTAGTTAGCAAGAACAGCTATATTCATTTAGAATCCTGCATTGGTTATTTAATTCAATATTATGAAGATGAATCAGAATCCGAATGTCAGTGGTTAATTAATTTTCTAGAAGTCTTAAAAATTACTTTGACTGTTTATGCTGAGAATATTCGCTACAACTTGGTAAGCGTTGAAACTGAGCAGCCCAAACAGGAGGCAGGTGATGATTTTAGTTCTTATCGGGTTTTTTCTCAGGTAAAGCCAGAACCGAAAAATAGGGAGGTAGGGAAGTAGGAAGGAGAGCATCCCAATTGTGCAAATACATTTTCTTGTGGGAGAGGCCGGAAAGCCTGTCAAAGCTAAAGGGCGGGCAGGATGCCCACCCCACAATAAATTATCTCTGCAAAAATGAGATGCATCCAAGTGAATGCATGTTATTCCACCAACTGTCTTAGTACATACGGTAGGATACCTCCATGACAGTAGTAATCAACCTCGATCGCAGTATCGAGCCTTAGAAGCACTGGCACCTCTTTCTTCTCTCCTGACGGGTACTCGATCAAGAGGGAGAGAGTCTGGCGGGGAGCGATGCTACTTTCCAAACCCTTGAGGGTAAATAGCTCCTCCCCGGTTAGCCCCAAACTAGCGGCGTTCGTTCCCTCCAAGAACTGGCAGGGCAAAACTCCCATGCCTATCAGGTTGCTCCGGTGAATTCGCTCAAAGCTTTGGGCGATAACTGCTTTCACTCCCAGGAGACTCGTTCCCTTCGCTGCCCAATCCCTGGAACTGCCAGTGCCGTATTCTTGTCCCGCAATGACTACAAGGGGAGTATTAGAGGCTTGATACTGCATTGAAGCTTCATAAATCCCCATCTGCTCACCGCTAGGATGATGGACGGTTACGCCTCCTTCAGTCCCAGGAACCATTAAATTTTTGATTCGCACATTCGCAAAGGTGCCACGAACCATCACATGATGATTGCCACGACGAGAACCGTAACTGTTGAAATCTTCGACAGCTACTCCATGCTCCTTGAGATAGGTTCCTGCTGAAGAACTCGGTTTAATTGCACCTGCGGGACTGATGTGATCGGTGGTAACTGAATCTCCAAATATCGCAAGAGGTCGGGCATTAATAATATCAACGACCTTCTCAGGCGACATACTGAACCCTTCAAAATAGGGAGGCTCCTGGATGTAGGTGGAGGCGGTGTCCCATTCGTACACTTCGCCGCCAATGGGACGAATTTCATCCCAAAGCTGATTCTTGTGTTCAACACCCTTGTAGAGGCTTTGATAAGTATCGGGGTCTAACGCTGATGCGGTATGTGCGCCGATTTCCTCTAAAGTCGGCCATATTTCCTTCAAATAAACGTCCTTCCCCTCCTTATCTTTTCCCAGAGGTTCGTTTAGCAAATCAACCAGCATACTTCCTGCGATCGCATAAGCGACCACAAGCGGAGGACTCATCAGGAAGTTGGCTTTGATATTCTGGTGTATCCGGGCTTCAAAGTTACGATTGCCTGAAAGCACACTAGCTGCAACAATATCCTTTTGCTGGAGAAGCGCCTCGATCGCAGGCTCAATTGGGCCGGAATTTCCAATACAGGTCGTGCAACCATACCCCACCAAATTGAAGCCCAATTCATTAAGATAGGGCTGCAATCCCGTTTTCTCCAAGTAATCCGTCACCACACGCGAACCTGGTGCCAGCGAGGTTTTCACCTTAGGATTCACATTCAGTCCCCGCTCTACTGCTTTCTTGGCAACCAAACCGGCCGCAAGCATTACACTGGGATTGGAGGTATTGGTACATGAAGTAATCGCCGCAATTAGTACATCTCCATGAGCAATTTCAAGCTCAGTTGTTGGAAACTCCTCCCGAATCGCCTGCTCTTGCTCGTCCGGCAGCATCTCCTCGATTCGGTCGGGAGTCGGACGATTGGTCATCATCTCGATCTCGGTGATGGCGCTTGTGTCTTTCGTACTTTGGTTTCCAGCACCCATCGGTACTGTCTCAGATGCCTGTTCGCCTCCACCCTGATGCGATCGCTCTATATCAATATCTTGGGTGTTGCTAAACTTTACGCCGATCTCGGAAGCGGGTTTACTATACCCTGTTGCTGTCTGGGATTGCAGCGTCTCAAGGAAACCCGGTTTGACATTTTCCAGAGCAATTCTATCCTGAGGACGTTTTGGGCCAGCGATCGAAGGAGTCACTTCAGCCAGATCGAGTTCCACTACCGTGCTGTACTGGCATTCACCCTCTTGAGGAATCCCAAACATTTTTTGAGCGGTGTAGTAGTTTCGTAACGCATCTACCTTCGCTTGGCTGCGTCCGGTTGCTGCCAGATAGTCACAGGTTTTTTCGTCAATCGGGAAGAAGCCAATTGTCGCGCCATACTCAGGAGACATATTGCCAATTGTTGCTCGGTCTGTCACGGACAAGGAAGACGCTCCCTCACCATGAAACTCTACAAATTTACCGACAACCTTCGTCTTGCGAAGCAGTTCAGTAATATGAAGCACGAGGTCAGTGGCTGTGACTCCCTCCCGAAGCTTACCCTTCATGCAAACGCCTACTACGTCAGGAGTAAGGATGTAAACTGGCTGTCCCAGCATGGCGGCTTCTGCTTCAATCCCCCCAACTCCCCAACCGACTACACCGAGTCCATTAATCATTGTTGTATGAGAATCTGTCCCAACAAGGGTGTCAGGGTAGTAAATTTCGTCCTTCTCAAGCACTCCTTGGGCGAGGTATTCCAGATTTACCTGATGACAGATTCCGATTCCCGGTGGTATGACATTGAAGCTCTTGAAAGACTGCTGGCACCACTTAAGGAACTCGTAGCGAGAGATATTCCGCTTGAATTCCATCTCCAAATTAAGGTTAAATGCATCAGCTAGACCTGCAAAATCGACCTGTACTGAGTGATCGATCACAAGGTCTACAGGCACAAGCGGTTCAATAATTTCGGCAGGTTGCCCCATTCGGGCTACAGCCGATCGCATCGCTGCCAGATCGACTCCCAGAGGAACTCCGGTAAAGTCTTGAAGCAACACCCTCGCAACGATAAACGGAATCTCGGCTGTGCGATCGGCGTTTGGCTGCCAGGAGGCTAAGGTCGTAATGTCTGACTCTTGAATTTTATTTCCGTCGTAATTCCTCAGCAGCGACTCAAGAATAATCCTCAAACAGACAGGGAGTCGGGAAACCTCTCCAATTCCTGCCTCTTCAAGCTGAGGGAGTGAGTAGAAACGTCCCTCTTTAGAGGAGGACACGGGAAACATTTGGAGAAATTCAGTACGATCGAATCCCATAGATGGAATCACAACTGGGCTTTTATTAGATGTCATGCTCATCGGTAGTCACGCGCTCTGGTAAATGTTGGATATCAAGGAATAAAAACTAAGCGTATTTTGTAAGTCGTCGCCATGTAATGAGCATCCTATCGAGAGTACTTTTTAAAATAAGTTCACAGAAAACAGACAAGAACTGGGAACAAAAACCCCTTACCTGTCCAGTTCAGTTGTTAGTGAAAACTTATCTTAACTAAAATGATTTTGTTTCTATCAATAGATAGTTTATCTTACTAAGTTTCTGTACCTTTTGGCAGATAACTCCTATGTTTTCATTTTCCCTATGAGTTGGGTAGATTCTCTTGCAACACTTTGCTGGTCTACTTCAGAGGCTCTTGGTCTGTACCTGTTGATTAGCGTAATCCACAAGCACTCTCCTTGAATGGAAGACCGATTAATCAGGGAATAGTAACAATTTAATTGACATTCCTATTATGTACTTGGGTACTTCGTCAGCATTCAGGCAATCGGTGATACCAATAATGTCTAGGTTTATTTATGTAATGCATGGATAAAGACATTTATGGTTCAATGCATCTTCTATCTTTTGAGATAATTTTTCCAAGTTATTGTGTTATTCGTAAGTGCGGTTAAAAATCGAAAAAGTTATCAAATATACGGATAGATTTATCTAAATTTTGATACAGATACAGATTAGTAGTAAATTCATGGCTCTAACTACAGGGTCAACCTCTTTTGTAAAAAAAGCCGTTAAAAAAGACCTTTAGAGAAATCTAATCAACCTCAATCAGTTGGCGAATCGCCTGTAAAAGACCCAGTTCTAGAGTCAATTCCACGTATTGGATTTGTCTTACTGCGCCTGGGTCAAATCCCTAAGTTTACTGGAGAAGTCTATGTCCAAAATCACTACTCAATTATTAAATCGTCTGGATGATTACTATCAACAAATCAAAACAATTATTCTTTCACGCCAGAATCCCATCACAGGTTTACTACCTGCTAGTACTGCCGTTACTGCTCACGGTGACTATAACGATGCCTGGGTGCGAGATAACGTCTACAGCATTTTATCGGTGTGGGGTTTGGCGCTAGCTTACCGCAAACTTGATGAAGATAGAGGACGTATCTATGAACTCGAACATAGCGTCATCAAGTTGATGCGTGGGTTGTTGTACGCGATGATGCGACAGGCTCATAAAGTTGAGCGATTTAAATATAACCAGGCGATAAAAGATTCCTTACACGCTAAGTACGATACCCATACAGGTGACATCGTTGTCGGTGATGGAGAATGGGGACATTTACAAGTTGATGCAACCTCGCTTTGGCTGCTGATGCTTGCCCAAATGACCGCTTCGGGGTTGGAGATTATCGATACCATTGACGAGGTGAACTTTGTCCAAAATCTAGTTCACTACATCGGACGTGCCTACCGAACTCCCGATTATGGCATTTGGGAGCGGGGCAACAAGATTAATAATGCCCATCCCGAACTGAATGCCAGTTCTATAGGCATGGCAAAAGCGGCACTGGAAGCAATCAATAAATTAGATTTGTTTGGTGTCCGTGGTTCTCAAGCTTCTGTTATCCACGTCCTACCTGATGAAATTGCTCGTGCCCGAATTACACTGCAAAACCTGTTGCCGAGAGAATCTAACTCTAAAGAAGTTGACGCGGCTTTGTTGAGCGCGATTAGTTTTCCTGCATTTGCGGTGGAAGATGAGGAGTTAGTGGAACGCACACGCTTGGAAATTATCAACAAACTGCAAGGACGATATGGTTGCAAACGTTTCTTGAGGGATGGACACCAAACAGTTTTGGAAAATTGCGATCGCTTGCACTACGAACCTTGGGAACTACAACAATTTGAACATATCGAGTGCGAGTGGCCATTGTTTTTCACCTACCTACTTCTGGATGGCATATTTCGGGGAGATGCAGCGCAAGTTAAAGAATACCAGGAGCGTTTGGAGTCAATAGTCGTTGAACGCGATGGTTTACGTCTCCTACCAGAGCTTTACTACGTTCCCCCTGAGAATGTAGAGGCAGAGAAAGCAAATCCTCACAGCCAACCCCGTTTGCCGAACGAAAATATCCCATTGGTTTGGGCGCAAGGGTTGTATCTGCTGGGTCAGATGCTGAGTGAGGAGTTATTGTCCGTTGGAGATATCGACCCACTGGGACGTTATTTACGTGTAGGGCGGCAACGGGAAGTCGTCGTCCAAATGGCGCTGCTGGCGGAAAATGAAGACTTGCAAGCCAAGCTGGAAGTCTACGGTATTGAGACACAAACACCTGAGCAGATAGAGCCGATTCAGGTGCGTCACGCAGGGGAGCTGTCAGCCGCTTATACCCAGGTTGGGCGCAACGACAAGCTGGGTATGAGTGGACGTCCGGCGCGGCGTTTGCGGAGTCTGACAACATCAAGAATCTATCGTCTTCGGGGCGAGACAATGGTGTTCCTGCCGTGCATTTTAAACCCGCAGCAGTTTTACCTAACGCTTGACTACCATTTCCTGGTGGAACAGATTAAAAGTGAACTGGCTTATATCCGGGATCATTGGAATCCACCGGGGCGTCCGACAATGACGCTGATGTTGACCCAGACGATGTTGGAGACGGGCAGCGAGGCGTTGTTGGCATTGATGCAGGAACTCAAAGACGGTCATTGTAATGGTGTAAAGGTCAAACTAGGGCGGCTAAATCAGCTAATGCTGAAAGCTGGAAGTGAACGAATTGATTTTCTGCACGACTTTGAATTTTCTAAGGAGTCGGTCAAAGATACCATGTCAAGACGGTATCATTTGGCTTGCGCGAGTGAGAAAAACTTGCCATTGAACTATACCCAAGAATTTCAGATCGAGTCTGAAACCGAGGCGGCAACCTTGCTTTCTCAGTTGCGTGAGTCTCTTAACCTGTATGAGCAAATTCAGTTGTTGCAGAGGTTAACCCGTCTGTGCGGTCTTGAGTTTGACACAGGTTTTGGTGGCTGGGGGCAATCGGTTACGGTGGCGGACTTGCTCGATGAAGTCTACACAAAGGCAGGTCATACCGGAGTTTGGGCAGTTATTCGTCAAGCTGCTGGGCTGCGGCAGATGGTCGATCTTTGTTTGTCTGACATGGTGACCAATCTGCTGGTGCGCGGCAAGCAGGTTTCTGTCGGCAGGTCTTACAGTGAGGCATCGCTGATTACCAGCCCGATGCCTAACAACCAAATTATGGAAAAAATCCAGGAGTTCTGTCGTGAGGATATTAGAGATCAGGTTCTGACTCAGGAAATTCTGATTTATCTCGGTATGTTAATTAGGTCGGAACCTTACCTGTTCAAAGGTCTACTGACGCTACGTGTAGGTTATTTAATTCTCTTGATTACCAGCGAACTGGCACGGGAGTTGGGTGTCACTCAGGATGAAGCCCATCAACTGTTGATGGAATTTACACCGTTTGAGGTAACTAGGCGGCTACGTTCCTGTTTAGCTGGGTATGCAGGGATGAGTCAGCTATTACGTCAGCAAGAATCGCTACAGCTTAAACAAAACGAGAGTGAAATTGATTGGGTGGTACAACCAGCAACACAAGATGAAACAGTGCCAGAAGGAGGCTGGTTGCGTTATCGGCAACAGCAGGGAAGTATGAACCGCCTGCCACCGGACTTTTTCAAATGTGTTTGGCGCTTGATGAAACACGGCAAAGGCGTGTTGATTGGCGATAAGCTAGAGCCTCGTAATCGTCTAGATAGTGACTTTTTGCTGGCACAGATGACACCTGGGGAAAAGAATTTTGCCCTGCGAGTGGAACATCTGCTCAATAAAATTCCAGCACCACAGTACAGACAAGTCAATGTTGAGACACTGATAACATTGGCTCAAGTATGCGATCGCAACCCCGACTTGCAAATTAAAGAATATATCGTGCTGGATGTGCTAATTGGTCATGCTGTGCGACTAGCATGGCTGGAACGCTATCCTGAACGAGCTAACTACTATGATGAGGACAAAGCCGCTGCATGGTCTTTGTTTTACGACACGTCTCCTCGCGAATGTGCAAGCTTTTACATCAAAGCGTTCCGCTTCCTCACCGAAGTTAGGCAAGTCAGTGCCGTGAAGAGTTGATACTAAACTGTTCATGGGCATTCACGCTCATGAACAGCTTGGTATTAAGAGTACTCAAGCCGCTTCAGGAAAAAGAGGTAACGGCAAAAGGATTTGCGCTCCTAGTTGACGGGGAGTGGCGCTTTCAGTTATTCATGGGCTTTTAGTCAAATGTCATCCTTCTAACAACCGTTGCACCGAAACCACAACGTCGGGAAATGCCAGGGGACGAATTTCTCCAGCCGTGAGGATCGATTCTGATGCGTAGTCCCCATTAACAGGGTCACGAAACACCTTGAGGTGTCTATTCTTTAAATTCATCACCCAATATTCAAGAATGGAGGCTGAAGCATATGCCTTGCGCTTGATATCTAGGTCTTTCGCTAGGCTGGTGTTAGAGAACTCAATCAGCCAGAAAATGTTTTCTGGGTAGGGATGGTGTTGCAAGTACTCCCTCCCTAGCGGTTGAACGATCGCAATATCCGGTTCGGGTTCGGAGGCGCTATCGGGTATCGTGATGGGAGCAGCTTCGCGGATTTTAACGCGAGTTCCTAACAACTCTTTCAAATAGTCTTTTGCTTGTGTCCGGTAATAAGCATGGGGTTCTCCCTCTGGGGGCATTTCTATGATTTCTCCGTTTAAAAGTTCGACGTGACGACTTTCTAAAAGACCGACTTCAATCATGCGGTGATAGTCGTGTAGTGTCCATTTGGCTGTCGTTACGGTCATCACAATGTCCTCCAGATACTGGGGATTTATTTAATTTTGACAGTTTTACTAAGTTCGCCGATATTTCTCAGTTAGAGTTTGCAACGAAAGGCACGTTGAAGAAGGGAAATGCTAACGCATCCAAATCTTTGCTAATCTCATCCTCTAGCATTCATCACCCGCTCACTCGTTAAATCCAAATTCGGCAGCATCGGCGAGACAATTCGTTCATTCCCCTGAAAAACCCGCTCCTCATACAATCCTTCAACCCACTCCAGCACAGTAAGCCACCCTTGCATCGGGTCAACAATCCAATACTCCGCAATCCCCCGCGCCGCATACTCAGAACGCTTATAACGATAGTCTCGGTCTACGTTTTCCTTGCCCGGTGACACCACCTCAACCACCAACAGAGGCGGCGGCATATCTATCATTACCGTAGACCGTCTCGCCCCTTCTAACTCCGTTGCCAGTTCCTCAGAAAGCACCATCAAATCCGGTAACCGCGTCGTTGCCCGTGAACCACTCACCACAAGTTCTGTCTTCATCGTCAATCGATAGGGAGGAATCCCCTGTTGCAGAAAACAGGCAAATAAGAATGCGGCAATCCGCCTATTGAGTTCACTTTCTGGAGGCATAACTAGCAACTCCCCATTCACCAACTCATAAAGGGTATCTATGCCGTCGTCATAGTTAAGATACTCCTCAAGCGTCATTTTCTGGGATGCAATAGTCATAATTGCCAAGCCTCCTGCAAAGACATAGCTGCTCTTACCATATGTTTGATAGAAGCTTAACTGCCAGCGTTTATTGTGGCTTAACAACATAGTCAGTACGAATCTCTTCCACCTTGCCAGCTTTTGCCATCGCTTGATGAATCAATGCCGCCGCTTCAGCACGAGTGATGAGGATGTTTGGGTTTAGTTGTTGGCGATTGGGATGATTGACCACAATCCCTGCTTGTGTCGCTGCTGCCACAGCATTGGTTGCATACTGAGGAATTTGAGCAGCATCTTGATAAACCTGCAAAACTTGGTTAGGAGCCGCAGGTGCAGGTAAATCCAGCCCACTATTGAGCGCTAGCAAGGCTTGCAGTTTGGAAATTTCTTGTTGAGGTCGAAACACCTCTCCAGGATAGCCGCGCATAAATCCTTTGGTGGTCGCTTGCCGAATTGCTGATGATGCCCAGAACTCGTTAGCAACATCCTTATAGTTTGCGGTGTATCTTGGAGTGCCTACAACGTTTCCTTCACTAAACGCTTTATCTAACTGAGCCGCGAATGCTGCCCTTGTTACTGGCTCGTCAGGGCGGAAGGTTCCATCAGTATACCCAGCAATGACTTCTCTCTGGGTTAGTGATTCAATGTATGGACGTGCCCAATAGTCTTGAGGAACATCTGAGAAACCCTTAACTGGAGTAGCTGGAGCTTCCGCTTCCTCTGCCTTTGCTGCTGGGGCGGCTCCCACTATTAAGGGACCCACTGCTCGCGCTCCTACTCTTCGTGGTCCTACTATTGTTGGTGACGGTGACGGTGTCTCTCTTGCTATTGGAGTGGGTAACGTTGCTTCTGGCGCAGGGCTAGGACTGATTAAAACTCCTGGACTGGTTGGAGTAGTTGTTGATGAAGGATCTAAGGCTTCAAAACCAAACCGATTGTCCTTTTGACCAAGCAACACAGCCAAAATTGTGCCAATCACACCGAAGGCGACAACAACACCAATTAACTCATCGAAACCTAGATTAGACGAACGAGGGTCACGAGGCGGTAAATTCGTCATCGGCACTTCACCTAATTAGCGGCAACAATGTCTCAATTCTAGTGACGGACTTGCATTCCGGCTCACTTGCTTCCGGTTTTAGTTTAGCGGTAAAGTGCTTCTTATTGAAGCTCTCCGTTCTAGCTAGCACTAGAGTACAAGAATTCTTGAGAGATGTTGCACTCACTCGGTTTGGATTAAGTCTACAAATCAGACAAATGGGTTACCCCAATCCAGCACCCTGAAGATTATGATTTTCGACCAGTCAGAGTTTGAGCTTCGGTGTGAGTGGGGTGAGCAAGGCGTGGCAAAACTTGCCGCGATTAGTGATGTTGTAGTTATTGTCGATATCCTCTCTTTTTCAACGTCTGTTGAAATTGCGACTAATCGGGGAGCAACAATATTTCCTTACCGATGGAAGGATGAATCTAGCGTTGATTATGCCCTATCTGTGAATGCCGAACTCGCAAGTCAGAAGCGTCAAGCTAACAATGGCTACTCCCTCTCTCCTGTCTCACTGGTTGATATTCCGGATGGAACCAGACTTGTCTTACCATCACCCAATGGTGCTTCTCTGACTTTACGCACCGGGCAAACACCGACACTAGCTGGCTGTCTGCGTAACTGCAAGGCTGTCGCAGATTTTGCCCGAAGCAATGGAACCAATATTGCTGTTATCCCTGCTGGCGAACGCTGGGAAGATGGAAGTTTACGTCCAGCTTGGGAAGATTTGATTGGGGCGGGTGCAATTCTCAGCTACTTAGATGGAAGACTCTCACCAGAAGCAGAAGTCGCTGTAGCAGCATTTCAGAATTTGAAAGGTAATCTTGTCACGGCTTTGGAACAATGTAGTTCAGGTAAAGAGTTGGTTGCGCGGGGATTTGCCAAAGACGTTGAACTTGCCGCCGCTATCAATATCAGTAGTTGTGTTCCGTCATTGGCTGATAACGCTTACCGCAAAAATGGGTCTAAAGCTTGCGTTGATGCTGCATAGTGATTAACTGTTAGATTACTTGCTCTCCACTAGCTAAGCGAGTCAGTTAACCTTGATGTCAAGTTTCACCAGCTCTTCCCGTCAGACCTACACGATGCATCCCTCGTCAGCTAAGCCTTCCATGTTTTGTTAAGAAAGATGCGATTAATGCATAGGGGCTAGGGGGGATCTAAGGGGCGAGAAAACACGCCCTAGCCTCTACCCTATGAAGAATGCGATCGCCACAAGCGGTAATGTGGGATTAAGGGAGTTAGCGATCGACAACGAAAACAGCACAATGGCTTCAAACGCATACGACTACGACGTAATCACAATCGGTGGCGGACACAATGCCCTGATTACCAGCGCCTACCTAGCTCAAGCTGGCTACAAAGTGGGAGTGTTTGAGCGCAGAGATATTATTGGGGGCGCTGTCTCTACCAAGGAAATTGTGCCAGGATACCGCTTCGATCTTGGTGGTAGCGCACACATTCTAATTCGCTTAACACCGATTGTGCAGGAATTGAAGCTAGAGGATTACGGGCTAGAGTATATCGAACTAGACCCGATGTTCTTTGCCCCGTTTCCCGACGGCGATGCGGTATTCTTCTACCGGGATGAAGCAAAAACTATTAATCATCTAGAAGCAAAATTTCCCGGACAAGGCGAAGCTTACGCCCGTTTCCTAAACGATTGGCGACCCTTGATGATCCAGATCAAAGACTACTTCTTGAGTAGTCCTAGCCCATTCGAGTTGGGCAAGAAGATGATTCGTGGTAAGTCTAAGCAGGTGGGTTGGTTCAATACGTTCCAAACGCTGTTTAGACCATTTGGTCAAGTCGTCGATGATTACTTCACTGAAGAGAAGATTAAGGCACCATTAGTCTGGATGGCTGCCCAATCTGGCCCACCACCGACTGAATCGCTGAGTGGCCCATTTGTGCTTTGGCAACCGCTTTACCATGAAGGCGGTGTCGCCCGACCGAAGGGTGGTTCGGGAATGCTAACGCAAGCGATCGCAAAACACATTACCGCTCATGGTGGAGAGGTACACTTAAATGCGCCTGTCGAGAAGATTCTTGTAGAAGACGGACGTGCAGTTGGCATCCAAGTTGAGGGACAGACTTACACTGCACGGGTAGTCATTGCTGGAACCCATGCGATCGAAACATTCGGTAAACTCTTACCTCCCGAACACCGACCCAGAGGTGCAAAAAGAATGCGGACAGGTAATGGCTTTGCCGTTATGCTACGTCTGGCACTAGATTCTCCGATCTCCTACATAGCCCATCCGGGTAAAGATGCACGGGTTGCCTTGCAACTACTTTGTCGCGATCGCCAGCAAATCAACACCGCTTTCAGTGACTACCAAAAAGGTGAACCCGCACAAGACCCGCCCATCTTTGCAATGAGCTTCAGCGGTGTCGATGATACACTAGCTCCACCGGATGGTGAAGTGTTATGGCTGTGGGGACAATATTTCCCTTACGAACTCGCCTCCGGAAACTGGGATGATCGGGCAGAGGAAGTGTCCAAGAATATTCTAGATACCTTTGAGAAGTATGCTCCTGGAACCCGTTCCAAGATAGTTGGGCAATTATTCCAGCATCCCTTATGGTTAGAGCGTGAACTTGGGTTGTACCGAGGTAATGTCATGCACTTGGAAATGAGCATGGATCAGATGTTTATGCTGCGCCCTTTCCTCGGTATGGCTAACTACAAAACGCACCTTAAGGGGCTGTACCTCACTGGGGCAAGCACACATCCAGGTGGCGGAATTATGGGCGCATCAGGTCGTAATGCTGCACGGGTGGTACTCAAAGACTTGGAGCGTAAGAAACTCTGAGCTTCAGGGGATGGCACACGCCATGCACGCCTACATGAAGGCGAGATTCCCGACTTCTCAAAGAAGTCGGGAATCTGAATCATTTCGAGTGTTATTAACTTGAAAAATTGAAGTTTTATTAAGTTTCATCTTCCTCAAGAGACAATCATTAGGAGTATTTCTAAATACTGAGACTTCATACCTCTTCCCTACTTCTAGATTTGAACTAAAGGAAGAGGCTTTAAATGATGCTTATAGGGAGTATGAAGCGATAAACGTCTAAGAGTATATACCTATGGTTTCTCAACCCTATGCGGTCTGTCGGCTTCTTCTTCTAGTTTTTTGTGCTGTTCTTGGCATCGGTTTAATTCATATAGTTTACCTTTTTGCCCTGTTCAACTATTTAACTTTTTAACAGCTTACGAATCATTGATATCTTCAGTTGTTCTACCCTCATCTTCGGTCGGGCTACCTACCTCTTTAATTGGGCTACGAGTACTACTCGCAGTAGTTTGCTCGTTTATGTAGTTTTGGGCGGCTTCGATTGCAGATTGAGTTTTATCGTAGCCTTCATTCCCAAAAAAAACATAGTTTTCTTCGTCGTTTGAATTAGAGCAGTGATAGCCAAAACTACCAAATTGATTTTGGTAAATTTCGATTTTCCAGTTTTTGTAAGAGTGAGTTCCAAGGGTGTTCAGGGTTTTCTATTTTTGTTAACTAAGGCTAACTTTTTTCAAGAAGAGTATCAGCTTCAAATGCTACAGGTTTTACAGAAACTATCTAGTTTATTATTTAAATTGAATATAACTTTTTAATATAACCAAGGATTTGAGATATGAATCAGAACACTGGCGAACCAAACCCTATCAACAAACTTGCGGCTAAGCTCAAAGCTGAAGTTGATGAGGTTGAAGCTAAACAAGAGGAGCTAGAAGCTAAACAAGAAACGCTCAAAGTTGAGCATAGTAAGATTCATCACGCAACAGAAGAAGTTAAAGCTGAACAGGCTAAGGTTCAGCGTAAACGTAGCGAGCTTGAATATAGGCTCCAAGAAGTTAGAAATGAAGTTTAAGACGAAGGGCACTCAGCTATCGTTGTTTTGAAAACTCCCCGTTAAACCTGGTGGGTTTAACGGGGAGATATTATCTAATAACTAACACCCATGCTCAGCAGAGCTTAAAGAAGGCAACCGCTAATGGTGGCAGGGTAATATTCAGCGAATAAGGTCGCCCATGATAGGGGATTTCCTCAGCTTGTACCCCACCTAAATTACCCAAGCCGCTACCACCGTATTCGGAGGCATCGCTGTTGAGCAATTCTTGCCAGAAGCCACCAGCAGGAACACCGACTCGGTAGTTGAAGCGAGGTAAGGGTGTAAAGTTGCAGATTATCAGCACTGTCCCTGTAGGATTTGGGTTCCAAGCTTCAGGTTCTAGGCGAGTTGGTGATATCTCACCTTTGACTCCCGACACCTGAATACTGCCTTTGCGAATTAAGCTGATGGTGCTGTTTTGTGAATCGTTGCAGTCAATCCACTCAAACCCGGAGGGGTCGAAGTCGAGTTCGTGAAGTGCGCTTTCTTGTCGATAAGTGCGATTCAGGTCAGCTACCCATTTTCGTAAACCTTCATGCATGGGATTCTCCAACAGATGCCAGTCTAAGCTACTGTCGTGTTTCCACTCCTGCCACTGCCCAAACTCGCCGCCCATAAATAGCAGCTTCTTCGCAGATTGAGCGTACATATAGCCAAAAAGCGATCGCAAATTGGCAAACTTCTGCCAGTAGTCTCCCGGCATTTTGTCAATCAATGAACCCTTACCATGCACCACTTCATCATGGGACAGCGGCAAGACAAAGTTTTCGTTGAATGCATAAAGCATCCGAAAAGTCAAGGAGTTGTGATGGTATTTCCGGTGAATTGGGTCATTGCTCATGTAGTTGAGCGTGTCATGCATCCAGCCCATGTCCCACTTCATCCCAAAGCCTAAACCGCCTAAGAAGGTTGGGCGAGATACCATCGACCAGGATGTAGACTCCTCAGCAATCGTCACCGTATCAGGGAAGCGCTGGTAAACGGCTTCATTGAAACGACGTAAGAATGCGATCGCTTCTAGATTTTCATTAGTGCCATGCTGATTCGGTATCCATTCCCCTTGCTTGCGGGAGTAGTCCAGGTAGAGCATAGAAGCCACCGCGTCCACCCGTAACCCATCAATATGGCACTTGTCTAACCAAAAGAAAGCACTACTGATGATAAAGCTGCTGACTTCATTGCGTCCGTAGTTAAAGATCGAGCTACCCCAGTCAGGATGGTAGCCTTGACGCGGATCGGCGTGTTCGTAAAGGTGTGTTCCGTCAAAGTATGAGAGTCCATGCTGATCCGTGGGGAAGTGAGACGGCACCCAATCCAAGATCACACCAATATCATGCTGGTGTAAGTAATCCACCAAATACATGAAATCTTGAGGCGTTCCGTAACGGCTAGTCGGCGCAAAGAATCCTGTCGTTTGGTAACCCCAAGAACCAAAGAAGGGATGTTCTGTAACAGGCAGAAACTCAACATGGGTATAGCCCATCTGCTGCACATACTCAGTCAGCTTCGGCGCAAGTTCTCGATAACTAAGAGAACGATTGCCGTCTTCAGGGACTCGCATCCATGAACCTGTATGCACTTCGTAAATTGCGATCGGAGCATCCAAAGCGTTATGCTTCTGACGCTTTTCCATCCACTCGGAATCCTTCCAGGTGTACTCGCTATCCCAAACTACCGAAGCCGTTTTGGGGGGTACTTCATACGCTAGTGCAACGGGGTCAGCTTTCTCTACCTCATAACCCCCTTGGGAAACGATGTGGTACTTGTAAATAACACCTTTGCTAATTCCAGGAATAAAACCTTCCCAAATTCCGGTGTAGCCTCTAGCCGTCAACGGGTGGCTATCCCGATTCCAGCCATTAAAGTCACCTTTGACAGAGACGTAAGCCGCATTGGGTGCCCAGACAGCAAAGTAAGTTCCTTCAACCCCATTGTGTGTTAGCTGGTGAGAACCTAGCTTTTCATACAAGTTAAAGTGAGACCCCTCATTAAATAGGTAGAGGTCGTCCTCGGTAAGCAGCGTCACATTAGTGCTAACTGCTGATTGAGTAGTAACCATGATTTATTTCCTCCTTGTTTTAGCGGTTAGCTATCAGAAGAGCGATAGTCTTTAAAAGCTGATAGCTGATAGCTTCTTAATCTGAAAATTCCAGTAATTGGAGAATCCGTTGAAGTGGGATTTCTGCCCAATCGGGGCGGTTATTGAGTTCGTAACCCAACTCATAAACAGCTTTTTCCAACAGATAAGCATCCAGCAGCACTTGCAGTTCTTGCGAAGACTTAGGTAAGAAAGTCGCTTCTGCGGCTGTGAGTAGATAGCTATTGAGGAAAGCACTGGCAACCCAGCCATACCAAAACTGCGCCCATTGCTCCATTGTTGGGAGACTTTCAGGGCGAATCATCCCACTATCGACTTCATTGCGGAGTGCTTGGTTGACCGCGTAGTTGAAGGATTGCAGCATCCCGGCGACATCTCGCAGAGGACTCCGCTTCATCCGTCGTTCACTCATCGGACGAGCAGGTTCTCCCTCAAAATCAATGATGATGAAGTCTTTACCTGTATAGAGAACTTGCCCCAGATGATAGTCTCCGTGATTACGGGTTCGTTGTCCTGTAATTTTTAGGTTCAAGATTGACCCAAACCGATCCATCAGTTGTTCCTGACGGTTAAGGACAGTCTGCCCCAAGTGTTGTGTTTCTGCTGGCAGTTGTGAAAGCCGCTTTTTCAGCAACAGTAAGCTGCGCCCTGCCAGGTTACGCATGTACTGATAGATCGATCGCTGGTAGAACGAGGTAAAGTCTTCAGGGGCAAAATCAGGATTCTCTAAATCAGACGCTAATGCCAAGTGCAGTTCAGCGGTGCGCTGACCTAAAAGTTCACTACTGGCTAAGTAAGAACCAATGATTTCCTTCGCAAGATCAGGAATCCCAACTGACAAATCAGAGACGAGGGCGTTGGATGGCAGTTCTACTTGATTGATATCAATTTGTCTGACCAACACTTGCTCGAAATAGTCTCGTAGACCATCCAGTGTATAAGACCAAGCATCTCTTGTATCTGGGACAAACTCTTGTAATATCCCAAGTGTAATCGGTTGGCTTCCTGGACGACGGTACTCCAATGCCCCAGCGACGGAGGCAAAGTGTTGGGTAAGTTTTTTCCCTGTCAAAAAGCGCCCAATTTCCAAGTCTGGGTTGAGACCTTCCTCAACTTTACGGAAGAGTTTGAGGATGAGCTTTTCGCCGTAAACTACTGATGTATTGCTTTGTTCTCCTTTGAGCAAGCGAGGTTCAAGCTCTAAGGCTTCTATGGGGAATTGCGCGATGACATCAGTGGTCGTTGCGAGTAGTTCACCAGCACTTCCCTTGTAGCGACGTGCTGATGCGATCGCTTCTAAGGGGAACGCCAAGAAGTCTTTGTCTGCTAAAGCGTCTACTAATAGCCCAACTTCATTTGTTCCCTGAACCTTAATTTGTGCGATCGCTTGATCGTAGTGGCTTCCATCACGCTCACTACCACCACTCTCTTGCTCTTTGGCGGAATCACTAACGCTAACATAGGCAATTGGCAGGATATACGTTTCAGGCAATCCTTCTGTATAGTCCACCTGTAGCCAAATGATATAAGCCTCACTGTCTCGGTACGGTACTGGCACTACCTCAGTGATTTGTGTCGTTTGAATTGTCCGGGCTTTCCCACCAAACCAACGACGGGTAGACAGGTATCCCGGCAAAACTCCAGCCAACGTTGTTCTTGATTCACTGGCAAACACATTCTGCCATTGACCACTGACAACCAGATTCGGCAGTTGGGCTTGTGGTCTGCGTAGCGGCGAAGCTTCCTCTTGCAACTCTAAGGTAAACCAGTAGAATGCATGAGGGCTAAGGCTGAGGAAGTATGGCGACTCACCAACAGGTGGGAACTCAGTGCGACCAAAAATTTCAATCGGCATCATCCCTCTGAATGCCGATAAGTCTAGTTCCACCGTTTGGACAAAGCGCGACAAATTCACTACGACTAGGATATTTTCACCATTGTAGGAACGAAGGAAAGCCAAGACTTTGCGGTTTTCTGGATAGAGAAACTCAAATGTCCCACGACCAAAGGCTTGGTAACGTTCCCTAGTTGCAATCAGGCGTTTCATCCACCACCAGAGGGACTGCGGGTTAGCGCGTTGGGTTTCAACGTTGATCGATTCGTAGTGATACTCTGGGTCAACAGTGGGGGGTGCGTATAGCTTTTGGGGATTCGTGCGACTAAAGCCTGCGTTGCGATCGCCACTCCACTGCATCGGGGTACGGACACCATTGCGATCGCCTAAATAAATGTTGTCTCCCATCCCGATCTCATCCCCGTAGTACAGCACCGGAGTACCAGGGAAAGAGAGCAATAAAGCATTCATCAATTCAATCCGGCGGCGGTTATTCCCCATCAACGGAGCCAAACGGCGACGGATACCCAAGTTAATTCTTGCCTGGAGATCTTGAGCATAAACCCGATACATATAGTCCCGGTCTTCATCGCTCACCATTTCCAGGGTCAATTCATCATGGTTGCGGAGGAACAATGCCCACTGACAGTTATCGGGAATTGCAGGAGTTTGTTGGAGAATATCAATAATTGGGAAGCTATCCTCCATCTGCAACGACATGAACAAACGCGGCATCAGGGGGAAATGAAAGTTCATGTGACATTCATCCCCAGCGGCATAATATTGAACCGCATCTTCTGGCCATTGATTCGCCTCAGCCAGAAGCATCCGATTTGGATATTTTTCGTCTACACGCTTGCGTAGCTGCTTCAAGAACGCATGAGTTGCTGGCAGGTTCTCGCAGTTTGTCCCCTCCTGTTCGTATAGATAAGGCACCGCATCCATGCGTAGCCCATCCACTCCCATCCCTAACCAAAAATCGAGGACATCAAATACTGCTTCCCGCACTGCTGCACTTTCATAATTCAAATCTGGCTGATGCGAGTAGAAGCGATGCCAATAATAGGCTTTGGCAAGCGGGTCCCAAGACCAGTTAGAGGTTTCAAAATCTTGGAAGATAATGCGTGCCTCTTGATATTTTTCGGGAGTGTCACTCCAGACATAAAAATCTCGCTCCTTACTACCCTTGGGTGCCCTACGTGCCCGTTGAAACCAAGGATGTTGGTCAGACGTGTGGTTAATAATTAACTCAATAATTACCCGAATCCCTCGTTGATGAGCCGCCTCTAAAAGCTCTTTGAAATCTTCTAAATTGCCATAGATCGGGTTAATACTCGTGTAATCAGCAATATCGTAACCATCATCTCGCAGCGGACTAGGAAAGAATGGCAACACCCAAATTGCAGTGATGCCTAAATCTTTCAGGTAATCAAGCTTTTCTGTCAGACCCCGAAAGTCGCCAATACCATCATCATTACTATCAGCAAAGGCACGAACTGGTACCTCATAAATGATGGCATCCTTGAACCATAAAGGGTCATCATTCAATATCGAGTGATGAGTTTGCATGGATACTTTTTAGATTTTAAGTTTTAGATTCAGGGGTATATTGCACTGGCTAGGTTCATTTGTCCAACTGTCAATAGAAGTAATTATTTAGACTGAGAACCTATCTGAAAATCATTTCAAGGGTAGTAACTCCACGTAGTTTCAAATACTGCCATCTATTTTTCAAAGTGTTATTCTGGCTTATTTCTATAAACTATCTGGCACTCGTAAAAATCAAAGCTTTCATCCTTAGTAAGTTAAGTTCTGAACCGAACTGGGAGGAATAGGTCTAAGTCTTAGCTACAAACCTATTCCTTTAGAAAGAGATAATTGCAATGAAAAAGCTAGTCGTTACTGTCTGACCACGAAGATATGAGCTGGAGTTACATGGGGATTGAGTTCCACATAGTTATACTCACCCCACCACGTATATTGGGCATCGTTGAGCAAATCGAACAAGTAATAGGGCTTGTCAGGCTTGAGACCCAATGACCCTAGGGACAAATGAATCCAACCGGACTGAGTATAGTGGGGATCGAGGTTCACAACCATCAGCATCAGATCCTTCAAATCCTCAGTCTGCTTGCTGTAGCCGATTATCTGCTCATTATTGACTGAGTGAAATCTCAGCCCCTTGTCACTCTGCAAAGCTGGATGATCTCGACGGATATGATTGATCCGTGAAATCCAACTTTTAATGCTGTAAGGACTGTCTAAGTCCCAATCCCGCATTTGGTATTTTTCCGAATCCAGGTATTCTTCACTTTTCTCCCGCAGGGGTCGGTTTTCACAAACCTCATAAGCGGGTCCGTAAATGCCGTAGTTGGCTCCTAATGTCGCGGCTAGAGCTAACCTCAGCTTAAAAGCAGGTTGTCCACCGTGTTGGAGAAACTCAGGGAGAATATCTGGGGTATTCGGCCACAGATTCGGTCGGAAGAACTCGCGCACTTCAGTTTGTGTCAATTCCTTGAAGTACTCGGTTAACTCCCACTGTGTATTGCGCCAGGTGAAATAAGTATAGGAGTGGGTAAAGCCTAGCTTCGCCAAGCGGTACATCACCTTGGGACGAGTAAAGGACTCCGAGAGGAAAATGATATCGGGATACTCTTGCTTGATTTCCCCAATCATCCACTCCCAAAAATTAAACGATTTAGTATGAGGATTGTCTACCCGGAAGATACGCACGCCCTGGTCAATCCAGAACAGTACAACGCTTTTTAGTTCTTCCCATAGGTTCTGCCAGTCTTCCGTTTCAAAGTCGATTGGGTAAATATCTTGATACTTTTTCGGCGGATTTTCCGCATACTGGATTGTCCCATCGGGTCTGTGCTTAAACCACTGGGGATGTTCCTTCACATAAGGGTGGTCGGGGGAGCATTGATAAGCTAAGTCTAAGGCGATTTCGATGCCATACTCAGCCGCTTTGGAGACAAACGAGCGGAAGTCCTCTAACGTTCCTAATTTTGGGTTGACTGCCTTGTGTCCGCCTTCTGGGCCACCGATTCCCCAAGGTACCCCGACATCCTCTAGCTCAGCTTTAGTTACGTTGTTTTTGCCTTTACGGAAGGTGATGCCAATTGGGTGGATTGGTGGGAGGTAGAGAACATCGAAGCCCATATAAGCGATGTAGGGCAGACGAGCTTCGCAGTCTGAGAAGGTGCCATGCTTGCCAGGTTCTCCACAGGAGCGCGGAAACATTTCGTACCAAGTGCTGAAGCGGGCTTTCTCTCGGTCAACGGTAATTTGGAGTGTTTTTTCGTAAGTTGTTGCGAGTTCTCGGTCGGGGTACTTGTCTACCAGGGCAACTAACTCCTGTGCCAGTGTATTGTCTGGCAGAAGTGCAGAGTTCTGTTTTTCTCCAGCCCGGAGTTTTTGTGCCCAAGCTTTCAACTGTTGGGCATCATTACCCGATGCTCGTTTACTCGCTTGTTCAACCAGTTCCGCTCCAATTAGCCAATCAACTGACACTTCCTGTCCTGCGTCCAATTTCTTTGCCATGTCTCGCCGCCAGGACTTAAAATGGTCAACCCAGCCCATGACAGTGTAGAGATAGCGTCCCTTCTCAGAAACGGTGAATTCTCCTTGCCAACGGTCATTGACTAAAGGAGACAAGGGTGTTTCTAGCCACTGTTCGGAGGATTCCGGACGGTACAAAATGACACCTGCGATCGCATCGTGACTATCACAGAACATATCGGCTTCAACATGGACTTTCTCACCGATAGTTCGCTTAATCGGAAAACGACCCCCATCAATTTCTGGGGAGACTCCTTCAATCTGAACTCTTCGTCTACCCTCGGTAGGCAGCATTTACAGCACCCTCCCCATCTAGTTGATTAAGTTTTTTGAAATTATAGGAATCAAGAAATCTATTTGACTCTTTCTATAGGTGGAATGAACCGTGATAGCCCAAAGGGCACCTTATTGCTTTACCAAACGCGATCGCATCACTCTAAAGGGAGGTTTAGAGTTTACGTTAAATGATCTAGCTACCCTAATTTTTCTTTTCTCAGATGAATTAGCTCTGCCCACAACGAGGGCAGGGTGCAATCCCCACACCGCCTGCACAAGGGTTTTTGAGTGGACATTCAAAATTACAAGCTTATAGCGAGAAATAGTTTATTGATGATTCCTACAATTTCTACGATTCCAATTCAGCATCTAGCTTCAGGCGATCGCCTTTCTATCCAAGTCTATAAGTTTATTGGCGCTCAACCTGGGAAAAAGGCATACCTACAAGCCAATCTCCATGGAGCAGAAATTGTTGGTAATGCAATTATTCATCAGCTAATTGAGTTTTTAATGGCTCTTGATGATACTCAGCTTACAGGAGAAATCTGGCTCGTTCCTGTTTGTAATCCTTTGAGTACCAATCAGCGAACTCATTTCTTCTCGACAGGACGTTATAACATCTATAACGGGAAAGACTGGAACCGAATTTTTTGGGATTATGAAAAGGAATGCGAAGATTTAGAAGACTTTGCTAAGTCTCAACTTTATCTTGAACCTGCTGAGATTAGACAAAACTATCTTGCACGAATTCAGTCTAGCTTTGAAAAGCACTTTGAGAAAATCCAATCTCCTGCTGGAGTGCCATTTAATCAGCGATATCGCTATCACTTACAGTCTCTATGTTTAGATGCTGACTATGTTATTGACATTCATAGTTCGAGTAACCAAGCACTAGACTACTTATATTGTTTCCAAAGTCGGGAGGAAAGTGCTAAAGCTTTTCTACTAGATTATGGAATTCTTATGAATGAATATGATGGAGATACCTTTGATGAAGCGTTTATGAAGCCTTGGTTAGCCCTGGAGAAGAAACTAGTAGAGTTTGGTAAAACTATTCAATTTGATATTGAGTCTTGGACACTGGAATGTGGTTCTGGGATGCAAATGAATCGAGAGTCAGTCAAACGAGGTGTTCAGGGCATAAAAAACTACCTAGCCCAAAAGGAAATATTAAAAATCCCAGAGTTTCCTATAGCAGAGACAGCCGAACATGCAATTAAGTTCACTATAAAAAGTCAAGTTAAACAATACTACGCTCCGTCAGGTGGGATGATTCAGTCAAGAGTCGAGTTGGGAAGTTTTATTCAAGCGGGACAACTACTATACCAAATACTGAGTTTTAATAAAAATGGAGAATTACCTATATTAATTGATATCTTCGCCGAAGCGGAGGGTTTAGTTTATGATGTTTCGACTAATTATGCTGCAAATGAAGGAGAGTATGTTCTCTCTGTACTGTAGTAATAGCGGTTTATAGATAGATGAGATACAGCGGGAGGTGTGTGGAACTTAGAGACAGCAAGGAAAGCCAAAAAGCTGAGACGGCTCTAAATTGCATACCTTGATGATGAGACAAAAACTCTTATTCGTAAAAGCTCTCTGCCTTCTGCCTTGTCTCCTCGATAATGCAATTTAAATGCAGATTAGCGTATTTCGTTTGTGCGATCGCATTTATTTTGCTGCTGAATAGGAATCTGAATTAAGATAGCAGCTCCCTGATTGGGTGCAGAAATACACTGTAGTTGACCCCCGTGTTTTTCCACAACAATCTTATAACTAACCGTCATTCCTAAACCTGTACCTGAGCCAATCGGTTTAGTGGTAAAAAATGGATCGAATAATTTACGATTAATATCTTCTGTCATTCCTAAGCCATTATCACCAATCAGAATTATTGCTTGATTGGAGTCTAAAACCTCGGTACAAATCAAAATCGTACCAGAGCGATTTTTAAGGTCTTTAAGAGAGCGCTGTTTATTGTATGCCTCAATCGACTCGATCGCATTCGTCAGGATATTCATAAATACCTGATTGAGTTGTCCGGGATAGCACTGGATTTTCGGAAGGTTGCCGTAGTCTTTGATGACTTGAATAGTGGGCTGTCCAGGGTGTTGAGAATTTAGACGATGCGAGAGAATAAGTAGGGTGTTATTCAGTCCTTCGTGAATATCCACCCGCTTCATCTCGGCTTCATCAAGTCGTGAGAAGTTACGCAGCGACAAGACAATCTGATGGATGCGTTCTGAGCCTGTTTTCATTGAGGATAGAATTTTGGGCAAGTCTTCCTTGATGAAATCGAGGTCAATTGTATCGAGCTTGGCTTGAATTTCTGGGGTCGGGCGAGGGTAAGAGTTTTGATAGAGTTGAATTAGACTGAACAAGTCTTCGGCATACTCTTTGATCGGGATAACATTGCAGGAGATGAAGCTAACAGGGTTGTTAATTTCATGAGCAATACCAGCAACTAGCTGCCCCAAAGAGGACATTTTTTCGCTTTGAACGAGTTGGGTTTGAGCTTGTTGGAGTTCACTGAGGGTAAGTTCTAGCTTTGTCGCTTGCTCAACGGCTGTAGCTGTAGCAAGGCGACTTTGTTGCAAAAGTTGGGCTTGGTCAATTGCGATCGCAATTTGATCACCAACCGCTTGCAGCATTTCTACTTCCGTATCACTCCAGAATCGGGGTTTACTGATATGGCTGCAACAAATCACCCCAATTTCACCTGACTGAGTATGAATCGGTATGAGCAAGACAGCGCTATAGCCCAGAGATAGGAAGAAGTTGCGTTCTATGGATTGTGTAAATTCCTGGTATTTCCTATGGTGATAATCTTAATTTCTGGATTGTTCGCTTTTGCCATCAACGTCTGAATCTCTGTAATAGGTACACAGTTGTTGATGAAGCTGGCTAAGTCAGGATTCTTGGCTTCCTGAACAACCTCCCAGTGTGGCGGACTCGTATCAGGTCTATGCCAGAAAAAGAAGCAACGATCAAGCTGCAACAGATTGCGAATCTCAAGTACTGCTGTCTCTAAGATTGTCTCTAGGTCGAGAGAGTTACGAATTTGGCTAGCCAGTCGGTTGAGGAGTGTTTCCCGATTCGCTAATTCTCGATATCTCGCTTCTGATTGTCGTAGTTCCTCTTCCTTCTGCTGACGTTCAGTGATATCAATTGTTGCAATCCGGTTGATCTGTTCGAGACTTGCGCTTAAATCATCTGGATGTAATAGATCGGGTAAGATATTTGCTCCCATTGTTGCTTTTAGCGCTACCCCTTGGGTAATCGCTTCTGGGATGTAACCTAGCGTTTCTGCGATTTGACGATTGCTGTAGATGTTACGCTGTTCAATCAGGTCGTAGGTGTACAAAATATTAGGTGTGGTTTGAGCAATTTCTTCCTGAAAATGCTTACTTTCTCGTAGAGACTCTAGGGCTTGTTTATGCTCAGTAATGTCATGAGCAACGGCATACATGAGTTTTTCTGGAGCAAATGGCACAACTGTCCAGGAGAGCCATTTATAGGAACCATCTTGGCAACGATAGCGGTTTTCAAAGCTACTTACCGTTACACCTGCTAGTAGTTTCCTCACGTTAGCCAATGTTGCAACACGCTCTTGAGGATGTACTAAATTGAGGAATGGCGTAGAAAGAAGTTCTGCCTGAGTATAGCCAAGTGTTGTTTCAAAGGCTGTGTTAAATCGCTTAAAATACCCGTCAAACCCAGCGATACAAAACAGAGCAAACGACAGGTTGAAGAAACGCTCAAATTCGGTTTGTGTCTGTTGAAGTTCCTGCGTGTCGTTTGCTACTCCTTGAACTAAGGGGTTCACAGACGTTGTCAATCCGCCAACTTTGACTGAAGGCAGAGGTTGGGAGGCAGAGGGCAGAAGGTTCTGTTCACAAGGGGATTGTGATTCCTTTTGTAGGGCAAGTTGGTTTTCCTCTGTAACCCGTCGGGCAACTTGGGTTGTTGATTTTAGAGGATAAGCGATCGCTCGACTTGCATTGGTAGTGATAGCCACAGCAATCATTACTGACAGCAATGTAGCAGTGCGAATAATTTGTAGTAGTAGCGCCTCTATCCGTTCTAATATGATCGCCGCTTCTTGCTGTTCCTGTTGGGAATGCTCAATAAGTTGGGTTAATTCCTTTGTCAAATTGCTAAATGCGATCGCCACCTGATTCTGATTAAACTCTAACAGCGACATCCGAGCCACTTGAGTTGTCTTCAGATTAACCTTGAAAGGATTAATGTCTAGCCAATTTGCTTCTAGCTTCTGTCTATCCCTATCTACTAAGCCCTCATATTTTTGTATCCAATACTTTAGAGCCGATGTTTCTAATAATGTTTTTTTTACGGTTTCTGATTGAGTCAAGTTAATTTGCAAATAATATTCATTTAACTGTTCTAATTCTTCTGCTACTTTTGACATTTTTGCATGAATCAGTTGAATATCAAACTGTTTTCTCTGATGTAATTTATTACTCAAATCTTGTTGAGCTATTCGAGTTTCTAGTACAGAAATCTGTAACTGTCTCAAGAGATGTTCTTCGGCTTGATCTTGGGTAAGCTTTGCTGCTGTCTGCTCTCGGTAGGACTCACAAAAGCTCAACCCAATTACTGTTGCCAAGAGAATGATGGCAACCACAAAAGTGTATCCATAGCTGATTCTCGGCTTGATGCCCAAGCGACTGAGCAACGGCTGTAATCTATTGTTCACAAACTTATTAAAAGGATGACTATAGTACCAGAGCAGACTAGGGAACCGGACTTCACCTTCTGTAGAAAAGCCTGAGTTAGGAAATATCATGAAACAATTTATTAGTTCTTTTAAAGATCATAAGCACTAGCATTTGTCAATATAACTACTGACAAAAGTTTTTAAGATAATTGTGTAATTCCGTAATTACACGTAAATTAAGGTAACCCTAGACTTTTTATTCTAATAATATCTAATCAAAATGGCGTGAAACTATCCGATAGAGCGGAGAACTTTACGATACCTTTAATCTTGATCAGCATTATCACAGAGATTACAAAGATTACCTAAAGTTTAAAGATTAAAGTAACGTTTTTATTCTCTCCAACTGGAAAAACTCAAGATATTAAGATTAATTACAACTAATATATTTAGGAAATATTTAGACTACTAACTGTTAGTAAATTGGTGTAGATTTAGGTTATATTTCGCTTTGAGTCACCAGAGAGAAAGAGCCAAGCTAAGACTTCTAAGATATCTTCCCTTGACCCATTTGCTTCGTCCTTTACTTACTGTGCTACTGCCAAACCATCAGCACGGGGTTCTGAACCCGCAACGAGAACTCCTTGATGACGCAAGATGATTTGACCTTTGCCAAACTGCCCACCGTCCGCACTAATCTGCAACTCATGACCCCGTTCAGCTAGTCCTAGAGCAACGTGATCAGGTACACTTTGCTCTAAGAGAACCCGTTTCCCAGAGATAAAGCGCCATCTGGGTGCATCAAGAGCAGTTTGAGGATTCATTGCGTAGTCTCCAAGGTTCACGACAACTTGCAAATGACCCTGAGGTTGCATTGGGCCTCCCATAACACCAAATGGCCCTAGTGGTTGACTATTTTGGGTGAGAAAACCAGGAATGATCGTGTGGTAGGCGCGTTTAGCAGGTGCAAATTGATTAGCATGACCTGCTTCTAACGTAAAACCAACGCCTCGGTTTTGTAGCGATATGCCTGTCCCAGGAACAAGAATGCCACTGCCAAAGCCTTCATAGTTGGACTGGATGAAGGAAACCATCAGTTCGCCATCAGCAGCAGCCATGTAAACAGTTCCACCTTTTGGTAAGCCAGGTTTAGCAAGGGGGATAGCCTGTTCCTTGATAAGCTGTTGACGTTCAGCAGCATAAGCTTTGTCTAGAAGCTGTTCAACTGAAACGGACATAAAACGAGGGTCAGTGACCTGTTGATGAGCATCAGCAAACGCTAGCTTCATGGCTTCAATTTGCAGATGGTAGCTTTCTACGGAGTCACGAGGATACTGGCTGAGGTCAAAGCCTTCTAAGATATTTAAAGCAATCAACGTGGCAATGCCTTGAGTGTTGGGAGGAATTTCCCAAACGGTGAGATCGCGATAGTTGGTTGAGATGGGTTCTACCCAATCAGCTTGGTGTGCAGCGAAGTCAGCCGTGGTCAAAAAGCCACCTGTATCAGCCGCAAAATTAGCGATCGCATCAGCGATTTCGCCTTGATAAAAGCTTTCACCACCACTTTGTGCGATCGCCTTTAAGGTCTTAGCATGAAGTACGCTGCCCCACACGCTTCCAGCTTCCGGTGCGCGATCGTCCGGAAAAAAGACTTCTTTAAATGCCTGAAACTCCGCCCCCTTGAGTGGTAAATAAACAGCCGCCGCACGCTGCCAAGCTGTTGCCGTAACAGGCGATACCGGGAAGCCTTCCTCTGCGTAGCGAATTGCTGGTTCAAATAGCTGCTCAAACGGCAGCTTGCCCCAACGTTTTGAAAGTGATGCCCAAGCTGATACCGCTCCTGGTACAGTAACGGGAAGCCAGCCAAGTGAGGGAACTCGATCCATCCCCACGAACGACTCAAGCATGAGGTTTTGGGGACTTTTACCAGAAGCATTGAGTCCATGAAGTTTCCCATCCCACACCAAGGCAAAAGCATCTGAACCAATGCCGTTAGACGTGGGTTCAACAACAGTTAATGCGATCGCCATTGCCAATGCCGCATCCACCGCATTTCCCCCAGCCCAGAACATCTCCATCCCTGCCAGAGTCGCTAGAGGTTGACTTGTTGTCACAGCATACCGCTGCCCCATAACCACCCGTCGTGCTGAAGGGTAGGGGTAGTTATTGAGATTTCTCACGTTCATTTAATCACCGTTGAGCAAGGGACTGGGGGATGAGCCAAATTTAGTGTGTCAACAAATCGAGTTTACTATCGGCGTAGTTGAAAGCCGCCTATAGACCTCGTCACCCCTTCAGCCTCGTTACTTTACAGAAACTTCATAAGGAATGTTTTCTGTATCACTTTACACGTTTTTTGACTCAGTGATAACGTCTAAAAGCGGTCAAAAGTCCATGAAAATACGTTAAATCCAGGTAAAGATTACGTAAATTTTAGGTAAAAACTGCATCCAGATTCAAGAAACTCCGAACTTGTACTGAAAAGCTCTTCACACATCACTCATGGCAGACTTTCAACTCCAAATTTTGCACGCCTCTGACATGGAAAGCGGAATTCCCGCTCTAGAGGATGCAGTCAATTTCTCAGCCGTTGTTAATGGTTTGAGAGACACGTATGACAACACCCTCATTCTGTCGTCGGGTGATAATTACATTCCTGGCCCCTTCTTTTCTGCAAGTAGCGATCGCGCCCTGCGGGATGTTCTAGGTCGTGAAGGTGTTGGACGCGCTGATATCCAGATTTTGAATGAAATTGGCTTCCAGGCATCTGCCTTTGGAAACCATGAATTTGACTTAGGCACATCAACCGTTGCCGACTTGATTGGTAGTAGCAATGGCTATGTCGGAACGCAGTTCCCCTATCTCAGCTCCAACCTGGACTTTACCACGGACAGCAATTTGGCTCGGTTTGTTGTTGAAGATGGACAAGCTCCCCAACCCAACAGCATTGCTAGTAGCGTTATCCTTACCGTGGGTTCAGAAGATACCAACGACAACGGTGTCCTGGATGATGGTGAAGACACTGATGGTGATGGCACTCTCGATCTAGGAGAACGGATTGGTGTTGTTGGTGCAACCACTCCCACACTGCGTTCTATCTCCTCTCCGGGTAATGTCGGAGTTTCTCCTGCTGATCCAACAGACTATGCTGCCTTAGCGGCTGAGATTCAGACGAGTGTTGATGAGCTAACAGGTACAGGCATCAACAAAGTTGTTCTGCTGGCTCACATGCAGCAAATTAACATCGAGCAGACTCTGGCAGGGCTTCTGCAAGATGTGGATGTAATTATTGCAGGTGGTTCCAACACCTTACTCGCTAACCCTGATGACCCCCTGAGGAGTGGAGACACTAGCGCAGGGACATACCCAATTGAGCTTACTTCTGCCATTGGTCAACCAACGTATGTGGTCAACACGGACGGGAACTGGCAGTATGTGGGTCGCTTGGTGCTGGACTTTGATGCGAACGGCATTATCACCAACATTAGTGAAGATAGTGGCGCTTACGCAACGGATGATTTAGGCGTTGATACGGTTTATGGTACCGATGTCAATCCTGAAGAGGTTGCTGACCCAGAGGTTGTTGCCATTACCAATGCTTTGAGCGAAGTGATCAATACCAAGGATGGCAACATCTTTGGTGAAACAGAGGTATTCCTCAATGGAACTCGGAACGATGTGCGGACTCAGGAAACCAACTTGGGGAACCTCACGGCTGACGCTAACCTTTTTGCTGCCCAACAAGTTGACTCCACTGTTCTCCTTTCCCTGAAAAATGGTGGTGGCATCCGGGACAATATTGGCGCAATTGAGGCGGCTCCCGGTTCCACAGATCCTAACGATTTTGACAGGCTCCCACCACCAGCGAATCCTCTGGCAGGTAAGGAGGAAGGAGATGTTTCTCAGCTAGATATTGAGAACTCGTTGCGCTTTAACAATGCCCTGAGTTTAGTAACCGTAACAGCGGAGCAACTCCTTGAGGTACTAGAGCATGGCGTTTCTGCGACAGAACCAGGGACAACACCTGGTCAGTTCCCTCAAGTGGGTGGTTTGGCTTTCAGCTTTGATGCAGCCTTGCCAGCAGGAGAGCGTGTTCAGACTGTGGCAATTAAGGATGCAGAGGGGAACCTAATTGAGACGGTTGTTGAGAATGGGGAAATCGTCGGCGACCCGACGCGCACGTTCCGGATGGTGACTTTGAGCTTTCTGGCTCAAGGTGGCGATGGCTATCCCTTCCCTGAGTTCGGCGATACGCTAAACCAAGTGGACTTGGTAGACCCAGGAGTACGGACAGGGACAGCGACGTTTGCTGACAATGGTACAGAGCAGGATGCTTTTGCGGAGTACATCAATCAGCTTGGCACCTTTGAGAGCGAAGATGTCGATCCGTCTCAAGACCTGCGGATTCAAAACCTTTCAGCGCGGGAAGATAACGTTCTGGAAGCTCCGAATATCCTCAACGGGACTACTAATAGTGAGACCTTGATTGGTTCTAGCGATCGCAACGATGTCATCAACGCAGGTGGTGGAAATGACCTCGTGGCGGGTGAATTAGGGGATGACCAGATTTTTGGTGAAGACGGTGATGATGTGCTGCGGGGCGACCTCAACAGCCGCGAACCTGGCGGTACTGTTGGGGGTGATGACCTAATCTATGGTGGCGCAGGTAATGACCGAATTGGTGGTAAGGCGGGTAATGATTCCCTCTACGGTGATGAAGGCGACGACCAAATCTATGGTGATGCTGGCGATGACCTGATTCGGGGTGGTTTAGGTAATGACATCCTTGTTGGCGATGACTTCTCCGGTGGCACAGGGAGCGATACCTTTGTGCTAGCGGCAGGTGAAGGCACTGACACAATTCAAGACTTCAAAGTTGGTGTGGACTTCTTAGAGTTGGTAGAGGGTTTGAGCTTTGGGCAATTAGCGATCGCGCAAGAGGAAAGCAATACCTTGATTCGCTTCAATGACGAAACTCTAGCAATCTTAACTGGAGTGAATGCTAGTGACTTATCAAATGCCACGTTCACAGTAGTTTAGTCAAGTTATTGAGTTCATAGATAAGAGCTAGGTGATCAAACTATCTCCTAGCTCTTTCTAGATGGTTATTCACAACAACTGAAAGCTGAGCCTGACAAAGCTTTCCTTCTGAATCAGTCCAGTACCAAAGCTGAGAGTACCTCGGCATCTGGTGCAAGGAATTGCACGCTCAAACTTATAGGTTATTTCACTCTCAAAAAGTATCTATGACAGAATCAATCAGACTCACATCAATTGGCACTTATGAAACCGGTATTTTTAACGAGAGTGCCGCTGAAATTCCTGCTTATGACCCGATTAGCCAACGCCTATTTGTTGTCAATGCCAACAGCGCTAGCGTTGAAGTTCTAGACCTCAGCAACCCTAGTAGTCCTACAAAAATTAATGAGATTGATGCCACTGACTACGGCGGTATAGCGAATAGTGTTGCGATTAAAAATGGTGTAGTTGCTGTAGCCATTGAGAGCGAAAATACACAGGAATCGGGTCAGGTTGTATTTTTCGACACGAATGGCAATTTTTTGAATTCTGTTACAGTTGGCGCACTACCCGATATGCTGACCTTCACTCCAGATGGTCAGAAGGTGCTAGTTGCTAATGAAGGAGAACCCAACGACGACTACACCGTTGACCCAGAAGGTTCCGTCAGCATCATTGACATCTCTGGAGGCGTTGCCAACGCTACGGTTACTACCGCTGACTTCTCGGACTTCAATGCACAAATTGATGCCTTGCGGGAATCCGGAGTGCGGATTTTTGGACTCGAAGCAACGGTGGCTCAAGACGTAGAACCAGAGTACATTGCCATCTCCGAAGATTCCACCACAGCTTGGGTCGCGTTGCAAGAGAATAATGCCTTGGCGGTGCTGGATATCAACAGTGGACAAATCACTGATATCTTGCCTCTGGGATTTAAAGACCACAACGCCTCTGGTAATGGTTTGGATGCCAGTAATCGCGACGATGAGATTAACATTCAAAACTTGCCTGTCTTGGGGATGTATCAGCCCGATGCGATCGCAACCTTTGAAGCCAACGGCGAAACCTTCATTGTCACAGCGAACGAAGGAGACAGCCGCGACTACGATGCTTTCAGTGAAGAAGCACGAGTAGGCGATTTAGACCTCGATCCAACTGCCTTCCCTAACGCCGATGCCTTGCAAAACGATGAAGCACTAGGTCGCTTGACTGTGACAACCGCCAATGGCGATACCGATGGCGACGGTGACTTCGACCAACTTTATGCCTTCGGTGGTCGTTCCTTCTCGATCAGGGATGCCCAAGGCAATCTCGTTTACGACAGTGGTGATGACTTCGAGCGCATCACTGCCCAACTCATCCCAGAAAACTTTAACTCGAACAATGATGAAAACGATTCCTTCGATAGTCGGAGTGATGACAAGGGACCAGAACCAGAAGGTGTAGTAACAGGGGTGATTGACGGACGCACCTATGCCTTTATTGGCTTAGAGCGTGTTGGGGGCATTATGGTTTATGACATTAGTAATCCCACAACTCCCAGCTTTGTGCAATACATTAATAACCGCGATTTCAGCGGCGATCCAGAAGCAGGAACGGCGGGAGACCTTGCACCAGAAGGCTTGACCTTTATCTCTGCCGAAGATAGCCCCAATGGTAAGCCGTTGTTGGTTACGGCGAATGAAGTCAGCGGTAGCACGAGTATTTACGAAATTAATGAGTTTACACCTATCTACAACATCCAAGGTGCGGCGCAGACTTCACCTTTAGAAGGCAACTCAGTGACAACGATTGGAATTGTCACGGCGGTAGATTCTAATGGATTTTACCTACAAGACCCAACTGGGGATGAGAATAATGCTACTTCTGATGGCATCTTTGTCTTCACAGGGTCAGCACCCACTGTCAGTATCGGTGACGAGTTGCAAGTTGAGGGTACAGTTAGTGAGTTCACTCCTAGCAATGCTGCCTCAGGGAGTCTTTCCACGACTCAGATTAGCAGCAACCCGACGATTACGACCCTATCAACTGATAACTCGCTACCCACTGCCGTCATCCTTGGTGCAGAGGGTCGGACACCACCAACTGAGATTATCGATAACGATAATTTAGAGGTATTTGACCCAGCCGAAGATGGCATTGACTTCTACGAAAGCTTGGAAGGAATGCGAGTTGAGGTTCAAGATGCTGTTGCCGTCAGTCCTACCAACCGCTTTGGCGAAATATTCACCTTAGCGGATAACGGTGTTGATGCGACAGGTGTCAATGACCGAGGCGGGATTACAATCAGCCCAGAGGATTTCAACCCAGAACGAATTCAGATTCAGCTCGATCGCGATCTGCTTCCAGATTTTTCTGCACCTGTTAATGTGGGAGCGGCGCTTGGTGATGTCACGGGTGTTGTTGGCTACAGCTTTGGGAACTTTGAAGTTCTGGCGACGGAGGAATTTAGCCCGACGGCTAGTGACCTGGAACCAGAGACGAGTAACTTAGTTGGTACAGACGATCAGCTTACAATTGCCAGCTACAACCTTTTAAACCTCGACCCCAAAGTGGAAGATCGAGCATTGGTGAACGGAAGTGGCGATATTGACGACGACCTTAGTGAAGGTCAGTTTGATGCGATCGCGTCTCAAATTGTCGAAAATCTCAACTCACCTGATATCATTGCCCTTCAGGAAATACAGGATAACGATGGCGCAGAACAAACGGATGTTGTTGATGCCAGCCTTACCTACCAAACTCTGATTGATGAGATTGTTGCAGCAGGTGGACCTCAGTACGAGTTCTTTGATATTCCCCCAGAGGACGACCAGAGTGGTGGTCAACCGGGGGGTAATATCCGCGTCGGGTACCTGTACAATCCTGATCGCGTTGACTTGATTGAAGGTTCCGGTGTACGCCTTGAAGACCCCAACCTTACCGATGGTGATGCCTTTGAGGATAGCCGTAATCCTCTAGCCACTCAGTTCTTGTTTAATGGTCAAGAAGTCTCAATTGTCAACAATCACTTCACCTCGAAAGGTGGCAGTAGTCCTCTGTTTGGTGATATTCAGCCTCCCATTAATAACGGTGAGGAACAACGGGAAGAGCAATCTCAGATTGTCAATGATTACGTTGACGAAATCCTGGCAGATGACCCCAATGCCAATGTAGTTGTGCTGGGCGACTTGAACGAGTTTCAGTTCTTCTCTCCCATACAAGTCCTCAAGGGTGGTGAAAATCCAGTTCTCACGAACTTGACTGAAACCATACCAGAGGAGGAGCGTTACTCCTACATCTTCGAGGGAAATTCTCAAGCACTTGACCATATTCTAGTTAGCGATAACCTTGCTGCTAGTGCTGAATACGACCCCGTTCATGTCAATAGCGAGTTCACTAACCAGGCAAGCGACCACGATCCAGTTCTCTCCCGCTTTGAACTAGCAGTTCCCGATGGTGTCCTCTGGGGAAGTACGGGTTCAGATGAACTCGTTGGCACTCAGGAGGATGAGACGCTTTATGGTCGTGCTGGTGATGATACCGTAGCTGGTGGTCTGGGTGACGATCTTATCTTTGGTGACGAAGGGGAAGATGTGCTACGCGGCGATCTCAATAGTCGTGACCCAGGCGGTACATTTGGCGGCGATGACACAATCTACGGTGGCGCTGGCAATGACCGGATTGGCGGGAAAGCAGGCGACGACTCCCTGTTTGGCGAAGCTGGCGACGACCAAATCTATGGTGATGCTGGTGATGACCTGATTCGGGGTGGTTTGGGTAATGACATCCTCGTTGGCGATGACTTCTCCGGTGGCACAGGCAGCGATACCTTTGTGCTAGCAGCGGGTGAAGCCACTGATACCATCCTCGACTTTCAAGTTGGTATTGACTTCATTGGCTTAGCAGATGGATTGAGCTTTGGTCAGTTAGCGATCGCGCAAGAGGAAAACAACACTTTGATTAGTTTCAATGACGAAGCTCTAGCGCGTCTAACTGGGATTCAAGCAAGTGCGCTGATTGACAGCGCTTCTACTACTTTCACGGTAGTCTAGTGGAGCTATCAGCATTGGCAGAGGTTTTCCTCTAGCACAAGAGTCTTTAGTCCGCAGTCTCTAGCCTCTTTGAATTGTGGTTGACTTTACGGTAGCTATTTGTACGTACAACGGAGAAAGTCGTTTGCCTAAGGTTTTAGAGCGATTGCGAATTGCCTTAGGTAACGTTACTTCTCCTTCTGCTTTTATCGCCTTGACTGATAGCGCGTTCTGCTTGGCTACTGAGGCATCAGGCAAAGTCAGCACTAATACAGCCGAGTTAACGGCTTGTGACTTGGCTACTGCTAGGCTAAGGCAAACGGCATTCGATAAAGGTCATTCTTTACAGCTTGACGCTCAAGAACAAACGCTAATACCGTCTCAAGACAAACATTTCTCCTGGGAAGTGATTGTTATCGATAACAACAGCAATGACAATACTGCAAAAGTTGTCCAAGACTATCAATCCAATTGGTCTAAAGAGTATCCCCTGAGATATTACTTTGAACCCACTCAAGGAATAGCTTTTGCTCGACGCCGCGCCATCAAAGAAGCTCAAGGGTCTTTAATTGGCTTTTTGGATGATGATAACTTACCAACTCCTAACTGGGTTTATGAAGCTTATTGTTTTGGTCAGTTGCATCCTCAATCTGGAGCTTATGGTAGTCAAGTTCACGGAGAGTATGAAAGCGAACCTCCAGAAGATTTTCAGAGAATATCGTGTTTTTTAGCAATTGTCGAACGCGGTCAAGAACCTTTTCGATATGACCTTCGCAACGGTCTACTTCCCGTGGGAGCAGGACTTGTCATTCGTAAGCAAGCCTGGATAGATTGTGTTCCTGATCGCCCTTTTTTCAAAGGAGTATGCACGACATCTCTCTTATCAAAAGGGGAAGATTTAGAAACGTTGTCTTACATCATTCAAGGAGGATGGGAGATTTGGCATAACCCTCAGATGTGTATTTATCACCACATACCCCATTGGCGGTTAGAAAAAAGGTATTTAGCGAAACTCCTGCAAGGAGTAGGTTTGAGCCGATATCCGATTCGGATGTTACGCTTTCGAGTCTGGCAGAAACCCTTGGCTTTGCTAGCCTACTGGGTCAACGATCTTAGAAAACTTATTCTTCATTTCATCAAGTATCGCAAAGCTTTAAAAACTAATACTGTTGCTGCTTGTGAAATGGAACTTCTCTTAAGCACTCTTGTGAGTCCTTTTTACTATTGGCAATTTTTTTTGGGTGAAAAGTAATTTAAAAATCATTTCTTCCTCTATGAGCGAGAGAGTACCACCCATTTACTTTTATATTCCTCAGCTTTATTGGCCTTCCACCATGCCAGTAAGTGCAGATGAAAACTGGAAATGCTTTGGTCTTGGTATCTACGCTTGGACTGTACAAACTTACCTTCGCTTAAAGGCAGATAGTTTTCCTTGCGAACTGGTAAGCGAGTTGCCTGCTGAAGGAATTGTTTTAGTGCATCGCAACGCCTTACGAGCACATAACGATAATCTCAAGCCAACGCCAAATATACTACTAATTTGCCTGAAGGCTGAGCTACCAGCGTATCCCTACGCTCAGCTCCATGTCGTACAAAATTCTCTAGAAAGTAAAACCCTTAAGAATAGTTACTATATACCTCACTGGTCTCAGCCAGCCTTGATTCCTCGCAATCTTGCAAGAGGCGATCGCTTTGAGAATATTGCTTTTTTCGGTCACGAAGTCAATCTAGCACCAGAGCTACGAGATTCTTCTTGGGAAAAACAGCTCAAGGCGATGGGGTTGAATTGGTATCCGATACTCAATCGCAACCACTGGAGCGACTACAGCCAGATTCATGATCGTTGGAATGACTATAGCGAGATTGATGCGATCGTGGCAGTACGTAGTTTCGATCGCCAACAACTCTATCTGAGTCGCAACTACATCAGCAAGCCTGCAACAAAACTGTACAATGCCTGGTTAGCTAACGTACCTGCGATTGTAGGTGCTGAATCTGCCTACCGTGCTGAACGCCAATCCTCCCTCGACTATCTAGAAGTGACTTCTCCTGCCGATGTCATTTCAGCCTTGCAACGACTGCAAAGCGATCGCCCTTTTCGCGGTGCCACAGACAATCGCACTTTACGTCTAGAAATGGTGAAAAATGGGCAACTTCGCGCTCAGTCCTTACTGCCTTCAAACATTACTGCTAGGTGGCGAAACTTTTTAGAAGCGATCGCTATTCCAGCCTATTACCATTGGAAAGCCAAACCTCACTGGTTTCAAAAAATAACCCTAGACCGTAACTATTTTACTTTCAATATTAATCGAATCCAACATAAAATGCACGTTGTGTTATTAAAATTATCAACATCAAAGCATAAGAATTAATGAAACTTTTTTACTACAGCCGACCTGATGGGATGAGTAATTTTGGTGATTCTTTAAATCCTTGGTTATGGAATCAACTACTTCCTGATGTATTTGATGAAGATGAAACAACAGTGTTTGTAGGTATTGGAACTCTGCTCAATAATCTATTACTCAAGCGATTATCAAATGTTCGCAAGATAGCAATCTTTAGTTCCGGAATTGGTTATGAAAAAGGTTTGCCTAACATTGATAATTCCTGGACTATTTACTGTGTGAGAGGTTTACTATCTGCTCAAAAGCTTGGTTTGCCAGCTAAATTTGCCGTCGCCGATGGAGCTATCCTCGTTAGACGCCTATTCAAACCCACTGGTGGCAAAACTAATCGTTTTGCCTTCATGCCTCACGTTCATCATGCCAATTATGGGAGCGAGTTTTGGAAATTAACCTGCGAGCAAATAGGATTTGGATATATCGATCCACGCTGGCCAATCGAGCAAGTATTATCTGCCATTAGCCAGACAGAGGTTCTTCTTGCCGAAGCGATGCATGGTGCCATTGTTGCCGATGCGCTTCGGGTTCCTTGGATTTCAATAGTTACCAGCTCCCGAATTTTAAGATTTAAATGGCTTGATTGGTGTTCTTCAATTAATGCAGAATATAAACCCAGCTACATTGCTCCCCTAAGTCATTTATACCCGCCAACAGCACGAGGCATCCGCTCCTCTCTCAAAGCAACCCGTCATTGGGTTAATTGGCTTAAACAGGATAAGTTCCGCTCTTTAAACAAGATTGGGAGCAGCCAGCAAACAATGATAGCAACGCAGTTAGTTAATATTGCCAAAACTGCCCATCCAACTTTAAGTAATGAGTACCACCTTAACCAACTCACTCTTGAACTAGAAGAAAGGCTAGACAAATTTAGGGATAATGTGATGGCGGGAAAGTATCATTAAGCTGGCTTATCGCAGTTCTCACTTGGGTGAAATACAAGCCTGATAGTTTTTTTGTTCATAGTTCATGACAATCAAGATGCCGTGATGCACGATGCGCCAGTCCCTCGATGCGATTTTCATCGGTGCTGGTGAGCGATCGCGCTCTTCAAGATTCTGACCCTTAAACATAGCTTTACGAAGCCTTTATCAAGACTTGTGAAAGTATTCCTATATTCACTTAAGGTCACTTATTTAGGATATTTTGCAGAAGTAGCTAATTCAGAACTGTAGCCGGGGTAACGTAAAGTCTCCTCAGAGACACCAAAGCCTGCATTACCTGATTTTCACTAAGCCATGAATTTTGGTTGCCAAAAGCCGCTAGAGGGAAAGGGCAACAGACCTAACGGCAAATGAGGCTTGCCTTAGAGCACTAATTAGGGCTTGCTGTTGCCAGTCCAGCGCCGAATTCGCGCTATGTCCTAGCACGGCATTCGTTTGTCTGTTTCCAAAGCTTGCTCAAACCTTATAGCAGATGGGCGATCGCAAATAGGAAATCTTTTCTCTTCAAAAAGCGCAAGCGTTGCATCCCGCTCTTGGTTATCGTCTGCGTTCAACACAATTATTAAACCTTTATTGTTCCAGGAACTCCCATGTCAGAGGTAGATTCGATTCGCTTTGCAACATTCAACGCCTCCCTCAATCGCAACAGCGAGGGGCAACTGATTACAGACCTATCCACTCCAGATAACACTCAGGCTCAGACAGTTGCCGAGATTATCCAGCGCAATAATCCAGATGTCTTGCTCGTCAATGAGTTTGACTTCGATGCAGGTGGTGAGGCAGCCCAACTCTTCCAGGACAACTATCTCTCTGTCAGTCAGAATGGCGCAAACCCTATTGAATATCCCTACTTCTATGTCGCTCCCTCAAATACAGGAATTGCATCGGGATTTGACTTGAACAACAATGCCACAGTCGTAACTACACCTGGAGCGCCTGGATATGGAGACGATGCCTTGGGGTTTGGCAACTTCCCAGGTCAGTATGGCATGGTCATCTACTCCAAGTATCCAATTAATACCGAGAACGTTCGCACCTTCCAAAATTTCCTGTGGCAGGATATGCCGGGTGCCCTACTGCCCGATAATCCGAATACACCAGAAGCCAACGACTGGTACTCCCCTGAAGAACTAGAAGTCTTTCGCCTTTCCTCCAAGAGCCACTGGGATATTCCCATTGAGGTCAATGGCGAAACCATCCACGTTCTGGCAAGCCACCCAACGCCGCCGACCTTTGACGGACCCGAAGACCGAAACGGTCAGCGCAATCACGATGAGATTCGCTTCTGGTCAGACTATATCACCCCCGGTGAAGGCAGCTACATCTATGATGATGCAGGTGACTATGGTGGACTCACACCTGGGTCAAGCTTTGTCATCATGGGCGACCAAAATGCTGACCCGAACGATGGAGACAGTGTTGATAATGCCATCCTACAACTGCTCGATAATCCTCTAATCAACACCAGCATCACCCCAAGCAGCGAGGGAGGAACCGAACAGGCAGCGTTGCAGGGAGGTGCCAACGCTAGCCACATCACCGACCCAGCTTTTGATACAGCAGACTTTGCTGATGGCGCTCCGGGAAATCTGCGAGTCGATTACGTTCTGCCCTCACAAAACCTGGAGATTATCGACGCAGCAGTGTTCTGGCCGGAAAGTACCGACCCTCAGTTCCCCCTAGTCGGCACATTCAACCCCAACGTTCCTGGCGGCTTCCCCAGTTCTGACCATCGCTTGGTGCGGGTCGATGTCACGCCTGAGGCTTCTACTTCCGATTTCAACCGCCAGAGTGTTAGTGATGTGGAATTTATCGGAGAAGTGACCTTCCCAACAGGGTTCACCTTTGAGGGTACTCAGGTAGGCGGTTTATCGGGCATTGCTTATGATCGCTTCAACAATGTCTTCTATAGCATCTCAGATGATCGGAGTCAGTTTAATCCAGCGCGGTTCTACACCCTCAACATCGATCTGAGTGACGGTAGCCTAGATGATGGGGATGTCACCTTTGAAGACGTGACCACCATCACGGATGAAAACGGTCAGCCATTCGCGCCAAACAGCCTCGACCCAGAGGGAATTGCTTTCACAGAGCGAGGGACGTTGTTTATCTCCTCCGAAGGGGAACGGTCTACCACTCAGTTGCTCGACCCCTTTGTTAACGAGTTTTCACTCCAAGGGCAGCAGTTTAACGAGTTGCCCGTACCGGATAGGTTCAATCCCGCAGGCATAGGCGCGAACGACCCTGGTATCCGCAACAATCTAGCCTTTGAAAGTCTGACAATTAGCCCCAATCAACGCTTTCTCTTTACCGCAACAGAGAATGCTCTAGTGCAAGATGGCCCTGCGGCAACGCTGACCAACGGCAGTCCGTCCCGAATCTTGCAGTACGACTTGCAAACTGGAGAAGCGGTTGGTGAATTCTTGTACATCACCGACCCCGTTGCCGATGTGCCTAATCCGGCAGGTAGCTTCAGTACCAATGGTTTAGTTGAGATACTAGCTCTGGATAATAGTGGTACGTTCCTCAGTCTAGAGCGATCGTTCTCCGTTGGCGTAGGCAACAGCGTCAAGCTATACCAGACCAGCATTTTGGGAGCTACAGATATCAGCGACCTGGATAACGTGAACCCAGCCGAAATCGATGCAGTCGCCCAGAAGAGCTTGCTGCTTGACTTCGCTGATTTGGGGATAACGTTAGATAATCTTGAGGGCATCGCCCTTGGTCCGACGTTGGAAGATGGGCGGCAATCCCTGATTGTGGTTGCTGACAACAATTTCAGTAACACTCAATTTACCCAAGTCTTAAGCTTTGCACTGGATATTGATACAATCGCTGGAGCTGAACCTATCCTTGGGAGTGACGCGAATGACAGCCTCTATGGGGATAACGCGAACGACACGATCCAGGGTCGTGGTGGCAATGACCAAATCTTCGGCAGCGAGGGTGTTAACACGCTCTTTGGTGACAATGGTGACGACCTGATTTACGGTGGTTCGCAAGCTGATACTGTTACTGGCGGAACGGGTAATGACACCATCTACACCAGCGAGGGCAACAATACTGTGTTCGGTAGCGCTGGTAACGACATCATCTACTCTGGCTCTGGCAGCGATCGCATTGATGGTGGCACTGGCAATGACACGATTTGGCTGGCGGGTGGTCAGGACACAATTGTCCTGGCAAGGGGTAATGGCGTTGATACGATCAACAATGTCCAACTGGGTCAGACTCAAATTGGTCTATCGGGTGGTTTGACTTTTAGTGATTTAGCGATCGCTCAAGCTGATGGTGCTACTCTCATCAGTGCAGGTAACGAACTTTTAGCCTCTTTGATCTGGGTACAAGCGAGTAGCCTTAGCGCTAGTAACTTCGTCACTGTTTAGTACGCTCTCAAGAACTAGACTAGGCATAGTGTTTAGACTTTACCCTAAGGAATGTATAAGCTATCTTACTTATCCATTGTTTGGGGTAATACTGTCTAGACGGCTTTCCGCTCAGACCGATTTGACCAACGACGCTGCAAAAAGGCGATCGCTTCGGGTTCGTGAAGATTAACCTGAGCCACACCATCAACTAGCAGTAACCATCTATCCCCATTCTGCTGCAATTTCCAGCTTGTAGTTCTCAGCTTTGGAACAATCTGCCAATTGTTGTGCAGATCACGTTCGCAGCTAAAACCCCAGGCTGAAGCTTGGTTTAATACACTCTGATCATTGATTACTTGCATGTAGGTAATGAATCCTAACTTCCCAGTTGTCTACATGACCTTAGATTGACCGTCATACATAGGTAATACTGTCTATCAGTAGAAGTGTATTTGAGGTATATCTAAAGCAATATCTTTAACTAACTGGATTCGCTGTAGCAGTTAGCGGTCAGCTCCCAACCATCAGCCTTTTTATTTTCCTAACTATAACGCTAGTTTCAAAGCCTTTAACTGCACCTCATTTAACAGGAAACGGTCATATCAGTCAGCTTTGGGAAGGGGAATCTCGATTATGAATTCTGCACCTTCTCCTAGCGTTGAGACACAGTGGAGTCTTCCTCCGTGTTTTTCTACCACAATTTGGTAACTAATTGCCAATCCTAAGCCTGTACCTTTACCAAAGGACTTGGTTGTAAAGAAAGGGTCAAATAACCTGTCGTATACTGTCTGGGTCATACCAGGCCCATTATCTGCAAAACGGATTGTCACCTTGTCATTTGTTGCTTCTGTACGAATCTCAATCTTAGGAATGTCTTTGTCTATTCTTTCTGTTCCCTCGTGATTGATTACTGACTCTTCCAACGCCTCAATTGCATTGCTGAGAATATTCATAAAGACTTGATTTAGTTGCCCTGGATAACACTCCACGAGTGGCAAATTACCGTACTCTTTGAGTATCTGGATACCTGGAAATTTCGAGGTTAGCTTCAGTCGATGCTGCAAAATTAACAGGGTATTGTCTAAACTTTGGTGCAAATCAACGGCTTTCTTTTCTGCTTGATCCAAATGGGAGAAGTTGCGTAAACTCCTGACAAGCGTGGCAATGCGCTCTGTTCCCACTTGCATCGAATTCAGTAGTTTCGGTAAGTCTCTCATCACGAAATCTAGATCAATTTTTTCCGCCTTCTCCTGAATTTCAGGTGCTGGATTTGGATAGTGCTTGATGTAAAGATGTAGCAACTCTAGCAAGTCGTCGATATAGTGAAGTGCATAAACGAGGTTGCCGTCGATAAAGCTCACCGGGTTGTTGAGTTCGTGGGCAATACCCGCTACCATCTTGCCCAAGCTGTACATTTTTTCGCTCTGAACCAAACGCATTTGAGCCTGCTGCAACTCAGATAAGGTTTGTTTTAGCTTGGCAGTACGTTCCTCTACTCGTTTTTCTAGGTCAACCGTAAGCTTTTGTAAGGCAGCTTCTGCTGCGGTACGCTGTTCAACTTCTTGCTTAAGTTGGGTATTTTGCCGTTCGAGAGTCTTTGTCAAGCTGTACAGTTTCAGTTGCACTCTGACTCTGGCGAGTACCTCTTCTTGCTGAAAGGGTTTGCTGACATAGTCTACTGCTCCCAAATTTAGACCTTTAATTTTATCAAGGGTGTCATCAAGGACAGTCAAAAAAATTATGGGAATTTCTTGCGTTAGCGGGTTCATCTTCAGGCGACGGCACGTTTCAAACCCGTCAATTCCTGGCAGTAGTACATCTAATAGGATGAGAGTTGGTAGCTCATAGCCTACCTGTTCCAACGCACTTTCACCATCAATTGCGATCGCAATTTCAAAACCTGCATCCGTAAGAGTTTTGGACAGCACTTCTAGATCAGCCGGACTGTCATCAACGATTAAAATCAGGTCAGTCTCTTGGGTTGGCGTCATTGCTACGTCCTGGTAGGAGACTTATGAGTTTTGAGAATTTGTTACAAATAGCAACTCAATAATCTCTCGCTAATATTCTAACTGGTACAGTTCGAGGAACTGGCGAATTTTCTTGACCTGAAAGCCTTTGGTTAGCTGGCGCAGATGTTGGGTAAAGGGAATAAACTTTTCATCAACTCGTTCGAGTTGTTCAAGATAGTTTAAAAGACTTGGTAATCGACCTTTTTTAACTAAGTCCAATAGGATAGCTAATTCTTCATGAGAAGGGGCTATTAAGTCATTTACGTTATCTTTTTCTTGCCCATTTTCTATTGGTTTTGTTGAATACGGATTACTGAACTTAGAGGAATTCTCGTAAATCCATTCCAAATTTAAATGCTTCTTGAGCTTTTGAAGAAGTTCATCAACCTGCACGGGTTTAGGAAGAAAATCATTTCCGCCTGCATCTAAACTTGTGTATTGGTCAATATCATACACGCTGGCTGATGAGACAATAATAACGACATTCTGTAAGAGCGCTGATTGTCGAATGTGCTTCATCAGCTCAAAGCCATCCATCACAGGCATCGCTAAGTCTGTGATCATCAGATCTGGGTTCAATTGTGCCGCTTTCTCTAATCCCTCCTGACCATTGCTAGCTTCCACCATTTCAAAGCCAATTGATTCCAACAAATTGACGATAACTGAGCGGTTTTCCCAGCGGTCATCTACCATCAAAATTTTAGGTTTTTTTCCAAGAATGCCGATGATTCTTCCCCAATTGAAACTAACGGCTGCCTGTGTCCAGTCGTCGGCTTGCGGTAACTCCAAATCAAAGAAAAACGTACTTCCTTTACTCGGTTGGCTCTTGACTTGGATAGCACTACCCATTATTTGAATAATTTTGCTACTGATTGCTAATCCCAGCCCTGTACCTTGTGCCTGAAGATTGCGATCGCCTACTTGCTCAAAGGGTAAAAATATCTTTTCGATCTGCTCCTGGCTCATGCCGATACCTGTATCTTCAATTTGAAAGTGAATTTTGACATTTTTTGTTGATTTGTTATTAGTTATTTGTTGCCTGTGATTATCTAGTGATAGCTGATGAACAAAACCGACCTTAAACGTTACACCACCCACGTCGGTAAATTTGATTGCATTATCCAGTAAGTTGATAAGTACTTGCCTCAAGCGTTTTTCATCGGCATGAATACCAATCGGTAAATCAGAAGTAGCCTGGTAAATAAAAGAAATTTCTTTTTGTTCAGCTCGAATCCGGCAGATTTCCACAACGCCCTGTAGGAGAGAAGGAAAATGAAAATCTTTGGGATGAAGCGCCATTTTTTGGGCTTCAATCTTTGATAAATCTAAAATTTCATTGATGAGGGTTAAGAGGTGAAAACCCGATTGAGAAATAACACTGATGCCATTTCGCTCACACTCGGTTAGCGTTTTTGAACGTTGCAGAATTTGGGCATAACCCAAGATGCCATTGAGAGGAGTTCGCAATTCGTGGCTCATATTAGCCAGGAATTCGCTTTTTGCTTGGTTAGCGGCATCAGCAGTAAGTTTTGCTTCCTTGAGTTCAACCGTTCGTTGCTCAACTCGGATTTCTAGCTCTGAAAAGGAGGTTTTGAGCTGTGCTGCCATGTGGTTGAACGATTGAGAGAGAACCTCCAACTCCGCCACACCTTTAACTTCTACGTTTTGGTCTAATGCACCAGCGGCAATTTTCCGAGACGCTTCACTCAATCGCAGAATCGGTTGGGTAATCCAGCGAGAGGTGAAGATTCCTAATCCTGTCGCCAGCACCAGCGCCAAAAAACACAAGCCAATAGTCCATTGGGTATTAGCGTTGATTTGTTCCATGAAGTCAGCTTCGGGAACAACCACAACGATTAGCCAATCCAGCCCGAAATCGCCAGAAAGGGGCGTTACCTGGAGAAATTGCCGTTTGCCATCGCATGTAAAGCTGAGTTGCTGGCTGCCTTTAATCTGGTTGAAGTCTTTGAACTGTTGGGATAAAAACTCAGCAGCCGATTGAATCAAAGCTTCATTGATTTGGTTGGCTTTAATTCTCTTGTTCTGGTTCCCAAAGGGCGGTTGACTGGATGAACTGGCAACAAGTGAACCATCCCGTTCGATGATAAAGGCTTCTCCTGATTTGCCAATTGACAACTGTCCTAGAAAATCACTGATTTGGGCGAGGCTTACATCAGCCGCTACTATCCCTTTCAGCGCACCTGTTTCGTCATAGTAGGGCTGACCCAGTGTGAGCGCCAGAACAGGAGGAGTTAAAATCTGGTAAATTTCGCTCCAAGTGCGTTGACCAGCTTGCTTTGGACGTATATACCAGGGTCGAAGGCGCGGATCGTAACTTGGGAGGGTATAAATTTTTTGAGTGGGATTGCCCCTAGCGTCGATTTTGTATTGCAGTGCTGCCCCAGCCGTGAAGCTATCCTTAATGTGATAGATAAAGCTGCCATCATCTCGCCTATCTACGCCAACAAATTCTCCTCGTTCGCTACCAAAAGAAATATAAACAACTGAGTCGAATAACTGTAGCTGCCGCCAGATGTGAGGCATCCAACTTCGCAAGTTGTTGATCTCTAAGTGACCAACCCGAATATCATCGATGTTAATTTGATTAACTAGGTATGGCGTCGATAGAAAATTGTCTAGTTCTTGCTGAATACGAGCGGTGACTTCGTTGCGTAACTGAGTGGTAACGTCGTTGACTGCTATTTGTCCATTCCGCAAAGAGAGCCACCCTGTCAGTCCCACAGCCGCGAAGATCTGGATAATGAATGGTACCACTAAGATCAATCGCAGTGGCAGTTTGGGTCGCCTTTTTGAGACCTGAGGACATGGTGCGATCTCCGTCATCAACTTATTGTCTTTAGATGTTAGGGCAGTTGGGATTGCCTAAGGCAACGTCCGAAGAGCGATCGCATCAACAACAGGGTATCATCATTGCTTTATCTACGACATATAAAAGTCACAATAGCCTTTCCTTTTTGACCTCATCCGTAAGGCATAATCAGTGATTCTTAACAAAAGCTTGATGAGTAGTTAAAGTCTGATTGTTAAGTTCATCTTGCACAAGTCAAAGTCACCTAAAAGACGAGTAGGTCAAGCCGATAGTCTTCTTGTTGGTTTAAAAATAAAGGTTTTACCTTTTCCCTAATTAGCGCTACTGGGTAATCAACTCGATTTTGCCTATCAAGGCGATTGGCAAGGAAATTGCTAACGATTGATTCAATCCAATCGAGCTTGTTACTGACTCTTGTTTAACTTTGTTGACTCTTGACTTATCGGTATCAATAAAATTTCAAGAGGGGTGCTTATGGAGCGCTTTCATTTTGAGCGCTTACTTTCAACTCGGCTGAGACGGCGAAACTTGCTGGTGAGCGCTGGAGCTTTAACAGGTATTGTACTCGCGTCTCAATGGCCTAGTCGTCGAGTTGTTGCTCAACCTAGATTTTCTGACTATCCCTTCAAACTCGGCGTAGCTTCAGGCGATCCGCTACCCGATAGCATCGTGTTGTGGACGCGGCTTGCACCTGAACCCTTAACTGGAAACGGTGGTATGCCAGGAGTGAACGTCCCGGTACAGTGGCAGCTTGCCACCGACCCGAATATGAGAAATGTCGTGCTGCGAGGGACGGCAATGGCAACCCCAGAACTCGCTCACTCAATCCGCGTCGTTCTTGGTGGACTCAAGTCGGCTCAATGGTACTGGTATCAATTCAAGGTAGGTAACGAAGTCAGCCCGATTGGGAGGACGCGCACCGCTCCAGCTTTAGGTACTCCGACAAACCAACTCAACTTTGCCTTTGCTTCATGCCAAATGTACGAACACGGGTATTTCACGGCGTACAAATACATGGCTCAGGAAAACCTCGATTTGGTCGTTCACTTGGGCGACTACATCTACGAGTATGGTCCTAATGAGTACCAATCAGAAGCGGGTAATATTCGCGTCCATAATAGTCCCGAAATCATTAGCCTGGACGATTACCGCAATCGCTACGCCCTGTACAAAACTGACCCAGATTTACAAGCGGCTCATGCGGCGTTCCCTTGGAGCGTCACCTGGGATGACCATGAAGTCGAGAACAACTACGCGAACTTGATTCCTGAGGAAAACCAAAGCCAGCAGGAGTTTACGCAGCGGCGAGCTAATGCTTACCAAGCTTACTACGAACACATGCCCTTGCGAAGTTTCGCGCTGCCTAATGGTCCCAATATGCAGCTCTATCGGCGTCTTGCTTTTGGCAACTTAGCGGATTTTCACATCCTCGACACCCGTCAGTACCGCAGCGATCAACCTTGTGATGACAACCTTCAGCCACGCTGCCCAGGAGCATTGGAGCCATCCCAAACTATGATGGGTTCCGAGCAGGAGCAGTGGTTGTTTCAGGGATTGGACAACTCTAATGCACGCTGGAATGTCATTGCACAGCAGACGATGATGGCGCAGTACGACTTTGATGCTCGCCCTGGTACGGAGGTGTTCAACATGGATCAATGGGATGGCTATGTGGCGGCACGCGATCGCCTTTTAGATTTCATCCAACAGCGACAACCCAGCAATCCAGTTGTGATCACAGGCGACATTCACTCTAATTGGGTACATGACCTAAAAGCCGACTTCGATAATCCTGCCTCGCCTACTGTCGCTACTGAGTTCGTGGGAACTTCAATAACCTCGGATTTTCCAACAGCATTTATTGAGCCAGTAACGGCAGCTTTACCTGACAATCCTCACACCAAGTTCTTTGATGGGGCATTTCGGGGTTACGTGCGCTGTCACCTCACTCGTGAGCGCTGGCAAAGTGATTACCGCGTGGTTTCAACCATCCTTGACCCCAATGCGACCATCAGCACTCTCGCTTCGTTTGTTGTTGAAAACGGGCAGCCGGGTGCTGAACAGCTCTAGCGATGTTCCTAGCTTGAACTTGTATGAGGAAATTATTCATGCCCAGAAACAAAAGCACCAAAAGCACAGTTAAACCTTCTCTCTACACCGGATTGTCTGTGCTGGGAGTTTTGTCTTCTGTAACGCTTGCTTCTCCCGCATTCGCCGCCATTGCGACCTTTGACAACTTCTCTGAGGGTTTTTCTGGAACGACGCTGACGGATGCCGGAGTGACTTTCTTTGATTTGGATCAGGGTCTTTCCGAGCTACTTCCTTACACGTTTTCTATCGACAGTACGACAGAAGATTACCTTGGTTCATCGTTTTCTCCTCCCAATTACCTCACCTTTGGCAGCTTTGCCTCTGGTGCTGACGCGGCATTTGGACGCTTTAGCTCAATGGGGATTACCACCGGGGATGTAGAAAGTTCGGTCAGTCTCGATTTGTTCAGCCAGCTTTTTTATCCCTCCAACACGATCCTGACCCTAGAAGCGTTGCAGGGAGGTAGTCTCGTTGCTAGCACTTCCGCCTCGCTCTCGGACTTTGAGGTAGTTGGAAGCAGCGATTTGCGACAGCAGACGCTTTCTATCAGAGGCTTGGAGTTTGACGAACTCCGGCTGTCTGCCTCTGGTACTGACGAAGATAGTGTTGCGTTTATTGGTGTTGATAATGTCCGCATCAGCGTTCCTGAACCGACTTCTGTATTTGGGGTCTTGGTTTTGGGAGCTTTGGGGGCAGGTTCAGCATTCAGGCGTAAACACAAATCCGTAGAGTAGGGGAAAAATAGCGATCGTAGAATTGGCAATCAGACACCCAAAAAAGCCTTAACTTGAAGGCTTTTCAGCCTTAGCGACCAAAATTTTTTCCGTTGCTATAACTAAGCTAAAAACTCGCCAAAGGTTGTCTTACTCTACTTGAGATTTAAACTTTTGGGTAAATTCTTAACCATTAGATTACTTAGTTTTAAGCCTGTACAGATAAACTCTTTTAACGTAGAAATACTATGTTTCCTAGTAGATATCGCGTTGAGCTGTAAATGCTTTTGCATCAAACTATGCCAACTTCTTTAAAAAAAAAGTAAGCTGTTCAGCATTTAAATTACTGATTCAGATTTGCTGTCAAGGCCCAGGTATAAAGCTTTTGTAATTGTGAGCATCAAATCATTGAGACAATCACGGCAACCAGAGGTGCTAAAAGTAGCTTTGGCAGAGAGGACGGGCAAGGGTTTGACTCGCTATTTTTTGATAGTAGCTGCGGCGTTTTTCTGGTTTTTTTGTGACAGTTATCGACCTGTACATGCAAAGGCTGAAAGCATCGTTGTTGATATGTCTGTTTATGGTCCAGTCGAGTCTGGAGACTTTTTCAGACGGGCAGAGGCGATGGTCAGCGACGAAATTAGTCATCAATTTAGTCAAAACCCCGATCTTTCTGAAATTGAGGTGGTGGTTGTAGGCGATCGCTACGGCGAAATTGTTCCAATTCTGACTACCACTGTTTCTCGTGATCAGTGGCAAGAAACTCCCCTTGTAAGTGTCTGGACTAAGTACTACAACGTCTCCTACGCGCTACTCCAGCGTCATGAAGGGCAGCCGACACAAACAGTAGCAAGAACTCCAGCTAGAGCGACTATAAGCGCTCAAAGTTCGATCTCAGAAATTGATCGAGCCTTTGATGAAGGTCGTCTGACTGGGACAGCGGCACAGGAATATTTAGACGAATTGGATTAGTGATTGTGATGTTTAGGTGGGATATCAAGTCGGGACAATTGCTCCTAATAAAAACATCTCCACGTCTCCTTATTACGGGCGTTCAAGCTGACTAGATATGACAGTTCACTGACACAAGAATGTCTTAAAAGTTTCCCCGATTCAGAAGTGTAGCTTCCTGTGAGGGAAAAGCCCCAGGTTTGAAACTGGGCTTACGTAACGTGGCTGAGTTCGAGCGTAAAGCAGTTTTCAGTTCACATCTATCGACAACAGAGTCAATATTGAGAGGAGAGTGCAAGTGATTCACGACAATAGAAGCAGCAATAGGTCGGGCAATCGTCCGTTTCAGGACGTGCTCCAAGCCAGAATGTCTCGGCGAAACGTACTTGCTCGTGGTGCGGCGCTGTCAGCTACTGGCTTCTTAGCAGCGCTAGCTGGCGATCGCTTTTTAGATCGAGGTGCGGCTGCGGCGACGGCTAAAGGTTCTAGATCTGCGGCAACTCAAGGCTCTGGCACAGCGATCGCCCAAGGTTCGGGCAGCAGTTTGATCAGTTTCACACCTGTTTCTGCGGCTAACGCTACAGGACCTGTACCCACCATTTCATCCGATTACCAGTTTGACGTGCTGATTCCTTGGGGAACCTCGCTTCAGCCTGGTGGTCCAGAATATAATGGTGACCCGAATACACGCCCAACGGCGGCCCAGCAAGCCGAACAGATCGGGATTGGTCACGACGGTATGTGGCTCTTCCCGATTGAGGAGAGTAATGACCGAGGTGTGTTGGCGATTAACCATGAGTTTGGCGACAATATGCATGTGCTGGGTAAGGAAGCACCGGAGAGTCTTGAAGATGTGCGCCTCTCTCAACATGCTCACGGCGTAGCCGTAGTTGAGATTCAAAAGATCAACGGCAAGTGGCAAAGGATTAACAGCCCTAAGAATCGTCGCATCCATGTCAACACACCAGTGACGTTCAGTGGACCCGTTGCTGGTCATCCACTGTTGCAAACACCAGCAGGCAATTCCCCGAAGGGTACTGTGAACAACTGCGCGAATGGTCACACTCCTTGGGGTACTTACCTGACTTGCGAGGAGAACTTCAACGGTTACTTCGGCGCTACAGGTACCTGGACACCAACGGCAGCACAAGAACGCTATGGCTTCAGTGCCGAAGGCGTTGGCTATGATTGGCACAAATTTGACCCGCGCTTTGACCTCTCGAACTCCAGTTACACCAAGGAAGAGAATCGCTTTGGCTGGGTAGTCGAGATTGATCCCATGAACGCTTCTCAGACTCCCGTTAAGCGGACTGCGCTGGGTCGCTGTAAGCACGAAAACGCCGAGGTAGTCGTTGGACAAGGCGGTCGTGCCGTGGTGTACATGGGCGATGACGAACGCTTTGACTATATCTACAAATTTGTTTCAGAAAGCAACTGGCGATCGATGCAGGCACGCGGCATCAGCCCCTTAGACCAAGGTAAGCTCTATGTTGCCAAGTTTAACGATGACGGCACAGGCAACTGGATTGAACTCACCATTAATAACCCAGCGCTTGCGGCTCAGTTTGCAGACCAAGCTGAGGTGCTGACCTATGCTCGTATGGCGGCTGATACCGTGGGTGCCACGCCGATGGATCGTCCTGAGTGGATCGCTGCTGCTCCCAATGGCGAGGTTTATTGCACCCTCACAAACAATACCCGCCGTACAACTCCTGATGCCCCTAACCCCCTAGCACCCAATCCCTTTGGTCACATCATCAAGTGGCGGGACAGTAACAACCATGTTGGCACCACCTTCACCTGGGACATCTTCGTTCGCGCTGTAGATACCCACGATACCGATAAGAGCGCCTTTGGTAGCCCAGACGGTCTCTGGTCTGATTCCGATGGCAGGCTATTCATTGAAACCGACGGCACTCAGCCTGAAATCAACGGTGTGACACTGAACGATCAGATGCTCGTCGCTGACACAAATACAGGTGAAATTCGCCGAATCTTTTCGGGTGTAACGGGCTGTGAGGTGACTGGCATTACTGTAACCCCCGATCGTCGGACGATGTTTGTAAACCTTCAGCATCCGGGTGATGGCGACCCAAGTCTGACAAACTTCCCGGCACAACCAGGTAGCGGCAGAATACCCCGTGATGCAACGGTTGTAATTACTCGCAAAGATGGCGGAATTGTTGGTTCCTAAGTTGGTGTAGTGTTGGGCTTTTTGTAAACAACGGAAGCCCAATACCAGAAACAGAATCAGCTCCTGCTTCGCCGTGAGCGATCAGAGACAGACTTTAGTTGTTCAACAGTATTCACGTAACGGTGGTTTTATGAAACACTTAGCTCTTGTTGCAACGGTGGCGTTAGGTTGGGCTACACTTACTGCACCCGCTAATGCCGCACTCTTTAGTTGGGATATTGAATATACCAACTGGTGGGAAGATGATGAAGGCGGCTCGATTTTTGGTACCATCATCGCTGATGAAAACGATGTGGCTGACGGCATTGTGTCGGCTGATGAGTTGAAGGACTGGCAATGGAACTGGAGTGGAAATGAGGTCGTATCGGCATTTTCCATTTCCTCTAAAGCGGGTGGAACAACGGATTTTGATCCGAGTTTTTACGTGAATGATACCCCCAACCTGCCCATCGGACTCGATTTTGTCGATCCAGACAATCTCGACCAAGGCTCCTTTGTCTCCGGTTCTGGCAATGAAATTCTAGATTTACAGGCTCTACTAGCTATTTCATTTACGGATGGCGTTGAGTCAGTCTCCGAAGGGAATCCCACTGCCACGCTCGGAACTGTTAGTGTTTCGGAGCCTACCGCCGTTCCCGAACCCGCTACCGTTCTGGGCTTACTGGCTCTAGCGGGTGTTAGTACGGCGACTCTCAAGCGTCAGAAGCAGGACGCTTGAATCGATAATGGCAAATGTTTTCGGAGATTGACAGAAGCTGTTCACGGACGCGATGGGCTAACGCCCCGCTTCGCTAACGCATCCGTTAGGTCATACAAGAAACCATTCTGTTTTCTTAGGAGAGGGATAATTCCCCATTTCCCAACTCTGTATCGACTCTCAAGTGCGTGCATCCCATTTTTGCAGAAATAATTTATTGTGGGGTGGGCAGGATGCCCACCCTTTATCTTTGACAGGCTTTCCAGCCTGTCCCACAAGAAAATGTATTTGTACAATTGGGAGGCTCCCCTCTCAAGCGGTATTCTTCTTGTTCAACCGCTGACTAGTTTTAATCAAGTTCTGTAGCTGCTGTCGTAGTTGTGGAATATTCGGCATCTGGGCACCATAACGCCAACGGACATAGGCTTGAGAGATTTCGTCAATCACCTGAGCAGAGTTTACTGGTTGGTGTTGATGCATTGTTTTTGCATATTCCAAGGGAGTCTGTGCAGGGTGCTTAGCGTAGCCTTGAGTGCCTAAAACTTTTAGCATTTGCTGATAGAGACTTTCCATTTGTGGTAGCCTCGCTAACCATCGTCGGTAGCGCCAGGTTCGCCATTGGTTCCAACCTAGCCAGCCAAGGAAGCCAAGAGCGATCGCTAAAATCAATCCCGTAAATGCGCCAACCCAACCATTTGAAACAATGCCCCACACAAACACAATTACCCTAGCAAGTAAACGAATGATCAGATTCCACACACTGCCAATCCAACTGGTAACGGGTGAAGGTAACCACCCTGCTACCCACTGCCAGAACTGACGCAAGACACCAAACGTTTGCGACTCCTCTACGCTTTGAGGAAACAGTTCATGCCCTGGAATCGGGTCAAAGGTATACCAGCCATATTTGGGGAAATACACCTCTGTCATGGCATAGGCATCGGTATTTTTAACAATGTAGAAGCCTGTAAACGGATTGAATTCACCTGTGGCAAACCCGGCTACCAATCGTGCTGGGATGCCAATGGAACGCAGCATAATGGTGAGAACGGTGGAGAAGTGGTCTGGGTAACCGCCGTTGTGTTTGAAGAGAAAGGCTTCTACCAAGTCTTCGTTTTCCGCTAGATAGGGTAAACCGAAGGGATCTTCTGGGATACTGTAGCGCTGCTTGAGAGCCTGAGTTAAGTACAGTGCTTTTTCATAAGGGGAGGTGATGGGTTTTGGCGAGGTAGCTAAAAGTTCTTCAGTCCGTTGCCGTACCTTATCAGCAATTTTTTGGGGAACATCCAAATAGTAACTGCTAATACTCTTGGGGTAGTCAGCGCTTGCTTTTTGCAGCACAGAGCGATTGCGGTAGGGAACTTCCGAAACTACTGTGTAAGTGAGGTCTTCAAGTAAGGCAGCAGGCGATCGCAAACTACCTTCCACGTCTACCTCGATCTCCGGTGATGGAAAATAAAGTTGCTGGGGATAAGCCAAAGCCGGAATCAGGTTCGGCAGTTCCGACACTACGGTGTAAGTTTGAATTACCTGTTTGGTTTCACCCCTGAAAGATGGCATCGAGAGAAAAAACCGATAAGACCATTCAGGTCGTCGTACATTCAATACCCTGTTTTCACGAGACATCTCCCATCCCTGACCTGTGTAGCGGTCAAACGCTAGCACACGCCAAAATCCTGGTGCTTGCGATCGCACCCGCATGACAACCTTGGGCTTGAGTTCTCCCCGGAGGTTTTGGTTCATCTGGCTGCTGAAGCCGTAGTAAAATGTGTCATCCATCTCACCAGAGCCTCTGCCACTGCCTTGTCCCGTACTGCCGCCGCCTCCGTTTTGGTTGCCCTCACGAACATACCCAGGATTGATGATGCCACGATTGTTGGGATCAAAATTCTGATTGGCAAAATTGCCAGGGTCACTGACTGGAAACGTCTGTAGCTGATAGCCGGGAAACCGAGGCATTAGAGCGAAAATCGTCAGCCCCAACCCTAGAACTACTATGAGAAAGAGGCTGAGGCGTCTCAGGGATAGTGGTGAGGAGCGAGGAGCAATCCCAGAGGCGTTTTTACGCTTTCGCGTTGTAGAGATACCCAGGCGCGACTGGTAGTCGAGGACAAGAACCGGAAGGGCGATCGCCAAGAATACCAGTAACAATGGCGCAAAGGCTAAGGTTTCGCTAAGAGTTGCCGCGACACCCAAAAGAATCAGTCCAATCACCATTGAATACCCCAAATCCTTCCGGCGAGGTAAATCAAAACTGTGAAGAACTTGGAGCTGAATTAAAAGTTCAGCCAAAATTAAACGTGTATCGTTAAGCTGCCCTAACAGGTTGCTGAAGAATACTCCCATTGATAGCAACATCCCAATCGCCAGCAAAAACTTAACGGGGATATTGCGATCGCGGCGGTGATACCAACTCCAAGCTGCCCCGATCAGACTCAATGGCACGGCCCAATAGCTCAGTTGGGTTTCGGCAGCAACATCCGTTGCGATAATCCCAACAATCACCAAACCTTGCACCAGCACCCGTAGCAAAATCGAGTTTTCTGGCTGTGGAGGTTCCGTCGCTTCAAGGCGCTGCCAAAGCTGGCTAAAAACGGGTAGACGCCGTAGTTGCCGAATCCCTAAGGAGTTAGACATAGCAAATCAGTCAGTGGTCATCAGTCATTGTCATTAGTCGTTAGTCAGTGGTCATCCTCAACAAGGGACTTAAGACCAAAAACTAGAGACTAAAGACAATATGCCAGGACTTCAATATGCTAGCCCAAATCACTTTTCGCTTACCGAGTTGGGCAAATCGCAAACACTAGAGGTGTTTGTTCCAAGTCATGGAACCGGATTTCTAAAGGATAAGTTTGATTTGGCTGCAAATCAAAGGATTCAACGCTCAGATAGCCGGGATAGATGCGCTGTGAGTTTGCAGATGCCTGAGGTGTCCGCAATGTCAAGCTGCCACCACGAGGTAAATGAGCCGTAACACGGAGCTTCGGTACTCCATCTTGCATCAGATACTCTGCCTGCACAGTCACAAGACCCGCAGCCGTCTCCCACTGCCGTTCAACAGGGGTATGAGTTGATGAAATTGGCACACTAAGAGCGCTAATAATCTCTTTGGCTGCCAGCAGCGCCAGCGTCATCTTTTGCTCAGTGGTCGAGTCTTCGTAAGACAAAGATTGCAGTTGCCTGAGCAAGGATTGTGTTGGCTCCGGGTCACCATCACGCGCTGGCTCAAGCGATCGCAGTACAAGGGATGCTACATTGTTGAGCAACTGGAACTGGTCGGGGAATAAGCTTTCCACCGCATTGACCAGTTTTGCCCCTAACTGATGCCGAGAAGACACTGCCTCAGAACAAGCATCTAGAAGTTGTGCTAGAACGCTTTCTGAGATCGAGACGGGTAGAGTTAGGTTAGATAGCTGTGGCATCCAGATACGGACAGGAGGAACCCAACTATCTGCGATAACGTCAGAAGAATCGGGTTCATAGTCAGACATCTCTGTCTCCCACGGGAAAAGCGGTGGGTGACGTTCAATCTCAACTTGTAGTCGGCGCTTTAATATCGCCTGAAAACGATTTTGCACGGTTGGCAATTCTCCCATTTTGTAGGGGCGGGTTTCACCGCCTGGTTCAGTTTCCTCGAAAGCAGGGGTATAGTTTGAGTCTGCTGGTATGCGGTCTTGAGCCGCTACGCCTGTGTTAAAAGATGCAATGTTCAATTCTTCTAAATCAAGAGGGTCTAAATGATCCAATTCAAAATCCGCTGCTCTTTGTTCGTCTGTATGGACAGGGTTTTGTGCCTGCCCGTCTGCCGGTAGAGAAGCAGCGGGAACGGACTCTTCTAGTAGCCAAGCAATTAAGCGGCTATACAGGGTGTCCGAGTTATTATCCATGTCACTATTCATCTTGAGATGCACCAGATCCGGATACTGAACTATTGCGAATATCCCAGGCAATTTCAAGTAACTTAAACCATCGCTTTTCGACCTGAGTGACCGTACAACCTAGAGCTTGAGCGATTTCAAAATGGGAATATCGTTTTTGCTTGAGTCCGAGTAATTCCCGCTGCCCAGAAGTAATTTTGTCCTGAAACAGTTGCCATTCCAAAGGCGTCAATCCAAGGTTTCTTTCTAAATCGGCTTCCAGCCATTGATGAACCAACTCCCAACGGTGAGAGAGGGCAAAGCGAATGAGATGATATTTAAAGCGTTGCTGTAAATAGTCTCGCTGCCGGGGGGTGAGTCCTAAAATCCCCTCGATCTCACTCGCTGGCAGGTCTTGCAAGCGCAGCGTAAAGTAATCAGCACAATCCTGTTGCTGACGCTCTTCTAGATACTTCAGTAGTTCCTCAACTACCGTGTCCCGGAGATTTGCTTCTAGGGGTTCCGGTTCAGAGGCAACCATCATCTCCCGTACCTGCTGTATGGCAGCATCATTCCAGGTCGTATCAGACTCTGGTGACCCTCCTTCCGCTGCTGTGTCCATATCGACAGACGTTTCGGGCGGCTGCTGTTGGGAAAAGGTTTGTGCTCTGAGGATGAGTAATTGTTGAGACCGACGACCGGGTAAGGGAATACGTCGCTTGCCGTAACGCTCAGTAAACGCCATGTATTCAGCTAGTTCCAAAAGCGCTCGCGGACGATAGCCTGCCTCAATCGTATTTTCCCGCCGGAAGGCATTTAAGGCTTCTACATAAAATCCCTGTAAGAAATCTTCAATCAGGGTCAACCGCGCCTGGTAACTTGCAGGTGCCTGAGGAGGCGTAATGTAGCGGTAGACAATCGCACTGAGAGTACTCTGGAGTTCTACCCGTCCCCGATGCGACCCTAGTTTGTAGTAGCTTAAAACTTGCTTGAGCCGCAGATTTGCGAGGGTATGCGCCCAGCTATCAACGTCTCCAGAAGTTTGAATCCGATTACTTTCGGTACAGATTCGCGTAACTTCATTGGCTAAACGTGCTGCGACATTGCGACAGGTCTGCTCGGAAGCACGAGTAGACTGCCGGAATTCGTTAAACAGCAGTTGAAATATTGCCTCCACGCCCTGGCAGACTTCCATCATAATGTTTGTTAATTAACAAAGACCCTAACACACACATTTTTCTTGACTGAATTGTCTAGGTTTAGACTCATACATAGCAGCAAATCATGCTCTATAGTTGAGTCTTTATGGATTTAGAACAACAAATTCAAGTCTTGGTTGATAATGCACCGCAAGATGGGACGACACCTAAAGCAATTAAGGCGATCGCACCCGTACTCACACTCGTTGCTAGCCAGCTAGAAAATTCGGACTACTACATTCTTCAAACCCTTGACCAGGGTTGGGTGTTAACGACTCTGAGTAATCGCGCCCAGCCTGAGATTGAGAAAAATGTAATTTATGCGTTTCCTACTCTTAAAGATGCGGCTGATTTTCAGTCGGTTTCAGACCCTGAAGTTCTTGCTGTTACGGTGCCAGTCACTCACATTTTGTTTCAGATGTTAGCGATCGAAACCCTTACTAGCATAGTTTTCTTTGATACACCTGGTAATCTAACGGCTGGTATAGAGGTGCGTCGAGATAACCTACAACAGTTGATTCAAACGCAGCTGCAACAAATCCGGTCAGTACCTAGGTCATATCCTAGCAATCTGCCTCCGGATATTGCTTGAGTCCGCTCTTGCCCAAACAGGCTTGAGTAAAGCACTTGAGGCAAGACTAACCCTTGTTCAGAGATTTCTCCAATATGAAGTTTTAGTAAATTTTAGACTGAACAATTCGTACTTACGCTGTAGTGATTCTCCGTAAGTTTTAGCACACTACTTTCCTCACGTCGCCTTTACCACTAAGGAGTGCTTCCTGCAAAGCTAGCTTAATATAGGCGACTCAGAACGTAGTCAGCTAAGTCAACTAACGCTTTAGACGACTCTGAGGGTTTGAGTTGAGTGATGCGTTGTACGGCAGTCTCGGCGTATTGTGCGGCTAAGGCACGGGAGCGCTCAATGCCTCTGCTTTCCATAACGAGTGCGATCGCTTGCTCAATATCCTCCGGTTGGGCAAACTCGCGCTCAATTAGCACCTCCAAGTAAGGCTTTTCTTCAAGAGCATATAAAACAGGGGCTGTGAGGTTGCCACTAATTAAATCCGAGCCAGCGGGCTTACCTAACGCTTCTGTCGAAGCCGTAAAGTCCAAAATATCATCGACAATCTGGAAGGCTAAGCCAATAAAACGCCCATAGTAGTACAAATCTGTAGCAATCTCCGCTGAGACACCACTCAGTAGTCCAGCCCCCTTAGCGCTGTTGGCAATCAATGAAGCTGTTTTGTTGTAGGTCTTCTCTAGATAGGCATCAATGGTGGTGGTTGTATCAAATCGATTCAGCCCTTGCTGAATTTCCCCTTCTGCCATGTCCTTGATAACTTCTGACAGCAACTTGACCACCTCTAGGTTGTCAAGATTAGCCAGATACCAAGCGGATTGACCAAACAAAAAATCTCCAGCCAGTACCGCAACACGGTTATTGAAAAGGCTATTCACTGTCGGGACATTCCGACGAACCTCTGACTCATCGACGACATCGTCATGCACCAGACTTGCTGTGTGGATCATTTCCGTAATTTCTGCTAGACGCCGATGGCGCGGGGTAATCTCCTGTCCCAGCATTGTTGCCCGCGAAATCAATAGGACAATTGCTGGTCTTACCCGCTTTCCTCCAGCCCCAAACAAGTGTTCGGCTGCGGCATACAGTATGGGATGACGGGCACCTACCAGGTTCTTTAGGTTTTCGGTGAGTATACACAAGTCTGTTTCAACAGGGGCAAAGAGGGAGGTAACTGAGGTCATGGATTAGCCGACTCAGAGATTAGGTTACGAAACTTTACATATTCTTTCCTTAATTCTAAGCTAAGCGTCCTCTTGAGGAAAGCTTGTTTCTCTAACAGCATGGCTGGAGAATCCTCAAAGTGATTATGTAGACTTGTTAAGTAGATAAAAAAATGGGTGCAGATCCCCAGGTTTCTTGTGTTAATCTAATAATTAAGGATTTCAAAAAATTCATAAATTTATTAATTCTGAAGTGACGGGTTAGGGTTATTCTTCCTAGGCTTCAGATTAGAAGAGATTGATAGGCAGAGATAGCCTGATGTTACAGGATGACAACTTAGTGTTTTCATTAAGGTAAGTCATTCGTCAGACATAGTATACAGCCTTCCCGCTTCCCTTTGGAGGAAAGCTTGGGTAGAGATTCTTGGTCAACAGCTTAGCTTGACTAGAGGGAATTAGGGAAGGGGATAGGGACAATGCTCTATCTCCCTAAAAACTCTTAATAACAACAGTATCCTAAACCTTGAACGGGTCTAAGAAGGCTGTTGTCAAAACTGCTATTGAAATCTTCATCATTCTTCTACCTCCTGTCCAGACTATGTTTAACACGGATATGCCTGTAATTATTCCTCTACTAGCGACTGGTTATTTATTAACAATTTATTTACTGTTGATGTTGGCGCAACGGACAACAAAAGGTTCTCGATATGTTGCCAACTCAGCCGTTGATGCTTATGCACCCTATGTGGCAACAGAGCAATCTTCTAAAACGGACGAGGTTGAACGCTGGGCTCTTCACACTAGTCAAGGTGCTTCGTTAGCTTATTTCCCTAAAGGAAAATCCTTAAAACGGAGCGCTAAGGAGGGTGAACCTAATAGCTCCGATCAACTCGAAGTTGCAGCCTCTAAAGAAACTGGTAATTGAGAGCGAATCAACCAGTCAGCTCCCGACGACGCTTATTAGAAACGGCAATAGAAGACTAGTTTACATGAGCTTGGAATTTTAATCTACTGGTTCTAGCGGAATCGGTGAGGGTGAAGCGGTTGAGAGCTGTATTTTTTCGACGGATGGCGTACACCCCAACCATTGTAGTGACAGTTTTGCAAACTGTTGCGGAGAGCCACTGACACAGAATCGAGTCGGTAGAGGGGACCAAGTATTTTTCAATCCAATCAAATCTAACTCTTGAGCCGCAGCCGACACAACATGTTCTGCTGGATCTACAAGCTTGACATGTGGGGGGAGAATCTCCCGCAGTATAGGTGATAAATGCGGATAGTGAGTACAACCATAAACGAGTGTATCAATTCGCTGCTGTAGCAAAGGAGCTAAGTACTGTTGGGCAACTTCGGCAGTATACGGGTCATACACGCGGTTTTGCTCAACCAATGGTACAAACTCTGGACAGCCAACTTGCCAGACTTGAGCCGTTGCTTCGACTTCCAATATTGCCCGTCGATAAGCATTGCTGGCTGCCGTCGCTGGGGTAGCAATCACCCCAATGCGACGACCTTGCTGAACAGCTGCACGCGCCCCCGGTAGAATTAGCCCCAGAATTGGGAGATTGAACTCACGGCGTAAAGCGTCTAAGGCTAAGGCATCGCTGGTATTACAGGCAAGGACAACCATTTTGACATCCTGTTGCACCATCCAGCTCAAGATCTCAAAGCAAAACTGCACAATTTCCCGACTTGACCTTGTCCCGTAGGGTAGCCGCGCTGTGTCAGCAAAGTAAAGAATCGATTCGTTCGGTAGCTGGCGATAGAGTTCTCTCAGAACAGTGAGACCACCAACGCCACTGTCAAAAACACCGATACGATGCCGTGTTGGTTCTTCTTTTGCCTCAAACAGAGGTTTCAAGCTTTCCTCAACGGAAGGTTTACCAGTGTAGGAGTCGGATGCATTCGCTCGAAGAGAGTCGCTGGGGTAGGAGGCGGGAAAGTTGGACACCGATGTTTGCTTATCTTTTGACGTTTAACTATTCTGCTGAATGTACTGGAGGATACCACGAGCGATCGCTTGTGCAACTTGAGAGCGATAATTAGGGTTTGCTAGTTTCGCGGAATCATCACGACCCGTAAGAAAACCAACTTCCACCAATACAGACGGCATTGAGGATTTTCTTAGCACATAAAACCGTGCCTGTCGAACTCTGCGATCGCCAACATCGACACTTTGTAAAATGCTGTTGTGGATTGTCTGGGCAAGACGCTGACCGCTGGAGTAGTAATACGTCTCTAATCCATTCACATCAGGTCGGCTCATACTGATGGCATTCGCGTGGATGCTAACAAATAAATTAGCATTGGCTCGGTCTGCCATTTGCACCCGTCCTTCAAGGCTGACAAAATAGTCAGATGTTCGGGTCAGCACAGCCTGGACACCCTGTTGCTCCAAAATCGCCGCCACCTCTTGGGAAATCGGCAAAATCACATTTTTCTCTTGTACACCGCCAATGCCAATAGTTCCAGGGTCTTTGCCACCATGTCCTGGATCAATCATGACAACCATACGACCGTTGGGAACACGAGGCATTGAAGCTGGCGGTGTCGCCCTGACTGGTGGTGTTGTCCTCTCTGGCGCTGGCACAGGAATCGCTCCAATCACTTGTGAGGAGCCAGAGCCTCTGCCTGGTTGCAGTTGCAGCGCCAGAAGTTCATCATTAAGCTGATTGAGTTCGCCAATTTGGGTACCTGCACCAGGCTGTACCAAAATCACAACCGTGCGCGGGTCTTGTTGGCGGATTTGAACCCGTGTTAAAGGGCTGTTGGAATCAAGCTCAGGGCCTCTGACTTTATCAGCCAGTTGAGCGCCTTGGATAGTGATTCGATAGGCATTGGCGGCTCGATCCCAAACACTCGTGGCTCTCACCCGTTGATTCGCTCGAATCACCAGTTGAGTCTGATTATTCGCCAGTTCAACCGACTGAATCGTCGCCAATCGACCAGAGGGAACTGTGGGAACCGGTCGATTGGGTGTTCCCGACGAAGGTGGTCTTTGTTGGGAGGATTGATTACCTGAGGAGTTAGTAGCTGGTGGCAGAGGTAATCGGCTTTGTGGTGGTTGGTTGGATGACGGTGCTATCCGCTCAGGTGTTGGTAATTGCACCGACCATTGACTCGATGTTATTCCCCGGAATTTTACCTGTGTTGGATCTAGGGTGTAACCTGGAGCTAATTCAATCACAATCCGAGTGGTCTGATTCTCAAATTGCCCGACTCGAACTTCCCGAATCGCGCCACCTACCCGTTGATTTGCCGTAGGGCGTCCCAGAGCAATCCCTGGTAAATCAATGACTACGCGCGTTGGGTTAGCAATCAGTTGCGCTCTGGGTTGAACCCCAGCATCCGTGGTAAACACCAATCGGTTTTGATTGCTCTCAAAGCGCCAAGTAAGAAGTTGACGTGCTTGTGCAGCAGCGGAAAAAAGAAAAACAGTCAAAAAGCTGGAGAGTATCAGTAGCCAGCGAAATCTCACAATTATTGCTCCTGTTGAAAGCGCGGTGCTGCATCGTTGAGCGGTTTGTCAATTGGCAATGCATCCTACTATCTAGAAGTTACAAGAGTGAAAATGTGACTTGCCACATTTTCTTCCGGTTGTTTGCACAAATCCAAAAGTCCCATTACGCTCTTGTTCCTACCCTGACTCAAGCTTTTTTGCTGCACCCAACAATGCATACCACTAGTTATCTGTCTACTTGGACAGTCAACCCTCTGGGACGTAGACTGGCAAATTTAAGTTTCAGGAAAAATAGTATACACGGGTTTTTCCAAATCAAGAATATCGCTCTAATGTCTGCTGGGTCGATGCAATCCGTTCAATTTGCTCAAAAAATCAGGATTTACAAATTTCTCTTTCGCTTTTTGAGTTGGTTCAACTTCTGCTAACTCTATTGAGTTTTAGCAGTTTGTCCCATCTCGCTCTGCGCTTGCTCCTTTCGAGCCGCTTCGCTAACTCCAAAGCTGCTGCGCTTCGCCCAATCGCATGAAGAACTCGCTGACACGATCAAACCGACTCTTCTGATGAGGTAGTATCCGACTCTGACTCCTGAAACACAAGCCGCAGCAAGGGAGGAGCAATAAAAGTGGTCAAAATGACCATCATAATAATCGCTGCCTCAGTGGATTCTGTTAGTGCCCCACTCGCTGAGCCGACACCCGCAAAAACCAACCCCACTTCGCCTCTAGGAATCATCCCAACTCCAATAGCTAGCCGATTGATTCCGGGTTGACCAAACACTGACAAACCAGTAACTACCTTACCGATGATCGCGACCACAATCAGGAAAATTGCTAAAATCAAGCCTTCCCGATTGCTAGGAATCGCTGGATTTAGAACACCCAAGTCAGTTTTTGCACCCACGGTTACAAAGAAAATCGGCACCAAAATATCGGCAACGGGAATCACCTGTTCTTCCAAATCACGGCGCTTATCTGTCTCTGCTAGAACAAGTCCCGCTGCAAAGGCTCCCAAAATTGCTTCTAATTGAATAGCCGCAGCAACATAAGACAGGAGAAAGGCAAAAATCAGTGCAGTCAGCAACAGCTGACCACGAGTCTTCATCTGATTGACTAACGCGACGAAATAAGGTCCTAAGAAGCGACCTATTAAAATTGAACCAACTAGGAAGACACTAGCGCTAATAATCAGATAGATAACGTTGCTGATGACGATTTCGCCTGTCTTGGCTAAACTCGCGACAACTGCCAAGACAATGATGCCTAAAACATCATCAAGAACGGCAGCGCCAATAATAATCTGACCTTCTTTGGAACTAAGACGCCCGATTTCTGCTAAGACTTTCGCTGTAATGCCGATACTTGTTGCCGTTAACGCTGCACCAGCAAAAATGGCAGGTACAACTGGAATGCCAAATAGATAAATTAAACCAGCAGTTCCAGCCGCAAAGGGGACAACTACGCCAACAACAGCAACAACTGCCGCTTGAGGACCAACACGAATGAGTTCTTGGAGATCGGACTCCAGACCAATTTCAAACAACAGAATTACTACACCCAGTTCAGCTAAGACTGAAATGACTTCGCTCTGAGCCTGAAATACTGATAGAGCTGAGTCTGGGCTGAGACCAGCGGTCGCTTGCAGAATATTTATAATTAGAGAGTCAGTACCGCCTGCGCCGCCTTCCGGAAAAACTAATAGGTGTAAGGCAGATACTCCAACAACGACACCGCCTACTAGTTCCCCTAATACAGGTGGTAGGTTAATCCGAGCGCAAAGTTCACCCCCTACTTTGCTCGCGAAGTAGATGACGACTAAACTCAGCAGCACTCCTGCCAATATTAGTGAACTGCTTTCTGCTTCGTTGGTAGCTGCCGCTGCAAGTAGCGACTGTGGAGTATACAAAGAGGGGAGCGAGTAGGTTGGGTCAAAAAAATTTACCCAGGCAGTTGCATCAGCCATTAGTTGCGAAGAAATCATTCTTTCTACTCTACAAGCTTCTTAATAGAATCAAGCCTTTATCGGGCTTGTTCTGTTTTCTGTTAAATTTGATACCAAAACTTCACTCCGCTGAGGTTTAAGAGTCGGGCAACAACCTATCCGAGCGGTCAAGAGTGCTAATGAGCGAACCTTGTGTTCATGTTTATTCGCCAGCAAGTTGTAAAATTTGCTGCCAATACTCAACAGGCACAGGGACAACCGAAAGCCGGGGCAAGCGGATGAGGTCAAAATCAGTCAAGTTATTATTTTGCTTGATCTGGGCTAGGGTAACGGGTTGGGGTAGCGATCGCACAGCTTGGATGTCCACGACGACGAGTTTAGGATTATTGCGTGCGGGATCAGGATAAGGCAGAGTCACAACTTCAGCAACCCCAACCACCTGCCGCTCTTTACCCGTGTGATAAATGAACGCTTTGTCTCTTGGTTGCATTGTGCGGAGATGTTTGAGAGCAAGGGGATTTTTGACCCCATTCCAAACGGCGCGTCCCTCTTGCTCTAAATTGGCGTAGGAATAATCTTGAGGTTCGCTTTTGAGTAGCCAGTAAGCCATCAGTTAAAGAGTAGTAGCGGTTAGATCACTCAGCCACAGTACCTCAGTTGCTAAAACTGTAACTACTTCAAATCTCAACTCACTACCGTGGCACAGTAGAAGCCTAAGTAGCTCTGCCTTGCAGAGTTATGTCATCTCTCAAGTGAGGAGAATCTATTCCTATGACTCAAGCGTTTCTATCTGGTTGCTGCTCTAAAGTTGCTGGGCGGTTACAGACGATTTCCCTATTGGTAGGGCTTTTGACTCTGTCGTTGAGCAATCCAGCGATCGCACAAGAAAGACTCTTACGCACCCTAACTGTTACAGGTCGAGGTGTTGAAACGATTCCAGCAACAGCAACACAAGTACAGTTAGGTGTTGAGGTTCAGGGAGAAACCGCTACTGGCGTTCAGCAGGAAGTGGCACGTCGATCTGCTTCGGTTGTCGAGTTATTGCGATCGCGTAATGTAGAAAAGTTACAAACAACTGGTGTTCGGCTCAACCCAATTTATAGCTACGAGAACAACGTGCAACGCCTCACCAGTTATTCGGCTGCCAATACAGTGAGCTTTCGCACGTCTACCGAGCAAGCGGGTACGCTCTTAGATGATGCCGTCAAAGCTGGGGCAACACGGATTGATAGCGTGAGCTTTACCGCCGCTGATGAAGCGATCGCAGCTGCTCAACAACAAGCCCTTCGCGAAGCTACTCAGGATGCTCAAAGGCAAGCCGATGCGGTTTTGAGTAGCTTAAATCTGAGTCGGAAGGAGGTTGTTAACATTCAAGTTAACGGAGCTACCCCACCCCCACCAATGCCTGTATTGGAAAGAGCGGCTTTTGCTAGCGATCAAGTAGCTAACACGCCAATCATTGGCGGTGAGCAAGAAGTACAAGCCTCAGTAACGCTGCAAATTAGCTACTAATCCAGGAGTGGGGAAATAAAGAAGAGAAAACTCTTCCTTAAAACTCTGCATCGTTGTAGCCATCCACAGCACTAGAATCTGTATCCCGCTTGGAGCCTAACAAATCTAGTCGATCTACTTTAATGATTGGCTTAGAGCGATTGGCTCCAGTTGCGCGATCGCTCCACGTCTCAATCTTCAGGGCACCTTGTACGCCAATTAAACTACCCTTGCGTACATAGTTAGCCGCTACTTCCGCCGTCTTACCCCATAGCTCTAAATTGAACCAATCCGGCTGATCGTTATTGCGACTACGACGGTTCACGGCTAGCGTTAGATTACACTTAACACTACCAGACTCAAAATACTTGACATCTGGGTCTCCACCCACGCGACCAACTAAATTGACAACATTAAGGCTCATATTTTTTAGTACAAGTGTACTGATAGTGTAAATAATATTTTAGCGAATCAGCGCAAATCTCAGGCAATCACTAACTTTCTTTGAGTTATCCAAACTTTTGGTAAGGAACGAATATACTCGATTTTACTTTCTCCGGATGACAGATTCTCGACGCTGAATGATACTTTCAACTTAGTTGTTGATGATTTGTGTGAATGAATTGCTCTACCTCACTAGACTCAGCTCAAGAAACGTAATAGAATCCACCTCGGTTACGGTTCAGTTACATTTTGGTCATACACAGCAACATTTGACTTTGGGGGCGTAGAAACGAGTGGGTCTTTTCAGTCGCTTTTCCCTATCACGGGACATGGGTATAGACCTGGGTACTGCTAACACTTTAGTATATGTATCCGGTAAAGGCATTGTGCTACAAGAGCCTTCCGTAGTCGCCATGGACCAAGACTTAAAAGTTCCGCTAGCCGTGGGTGAGGATGCGAAAAAAATGTTGGGCAGAACCCCAGGTAATGTGGTTGCCCTTCGTCCTCTCCGCGATGGCGTGATAGCCGACTTTGATACCGCAGAATTGATGCTTAAGCATTTTATTCGGCGAGTTCATGAAGGCAGAACTTTGGTTTCACCACGGATTGTCATTGGCATTCCCAGTGGTGTTACAGGTGTCGAACGACGGGCGGTAATGGAAGCAGCATCTCAAGCAGGGGCAAGAGATGTCTACTTGATTGATGAACCAGTAGCAGCAGCGATTGGTGCTGGGCTACCGGTAGCAGAGCCAACAGGCAACATGATCATTGATATTGGCGGCGGCACAACCGAAGTGGCGGTGCTTAGCTTACAAGGAACGGTCTTAAGTGAATCCGTCCGTGTTGCCGGAGATGAACTGAGTGAATCAATCACCCAGTACATGAAGAAGGTTCATAACTTGGTAATTGGGGAACGTACCTCTGAAGAAATCAAAATTCAGATTGGTTCAGCTTACCCAACTCATAACGATGATGATGTCAACTTAGAGGTGCGGGGCTTACACCTCCTCTCTGGTTTGCCACGAACAGTCACAATCAAAGGACCAGAAATCCGTGAAAGTATGTCCGAACCGCTTTCAGTGATTGTTGACGCAGTGAAACGCACGCTAGAGCGGACACCTCCGGAGCTAGCAGCAGACATTATCGACAGGGGCATTATGCTAGCCGGTGGTGGCGCATTGCTGAAGGGACTAGATACCCTCATCAGCCATGAAACCGGAATTGTGACTCATGTAGCTGCCGATCCTCTAAGTTGCGTGGTTTTGGGAACTGGTCGAGTTCTGGAGAATTTCAAACAACTAGAGCGGGTGTTCAGTGGACGTTCCCGCCATCTATAGTGGTCAGCGAGCAAATGTTAGCCTTGAGGAGTCTTGTTCTTAGCCAAATGAGTCGTCTACCTGCACGTTCGGAACTCACAAGTCAGCTAAATGCTGGCTATTGATAGATAAGCTATGTTTATACTACGTCGCTGGTGGGATCGACATGGGGTAGCCATTGTGCTGGGAGGACTAACGTTGAGTGCTGCCTGGTTGGTTCGCCAAACTCAAGGGGCAGCACTCTTTGAGGCTTACCAATTAATGACTCGTCCCTTCCAGTTAAGTCCAACACCAGAAGAGCGCCTCACCAACGCGCGAGTCTTGGAACTACAGCAGCAGTTAGTCGAACTTGAAAGCCAAAACCAGAAGCTAAAAGAGCTACTGGATTATGCAAAAACTCAGAAACAGCAAGGGATTGTTTCTCCAGTCATCGGACGTAGTGCTGATCATTGGTGGCAACAGGTAACTCTTGGTCGAGGGAGCGGGCATGGAATCAAGGTTGGCTTTATTGTGATGGGATCTGGCGGTTTAGTGGGTCGAGTTGTTAGTGTGACACCCAATAGCAGCCGTGTCTTACTAATCAGCGATGCTACGAGTCATGTAGGTGCAGTAGTTAGCCGCAGTCGCAGTATGGGTTTTCTACGAGGACAAGGGTCTAATCGGGCTGTACTACAGTTTTTTGATAAGGTGCCAGATGTTCGTCGTGGTGATGTTGTGTCAACCTCGCCTGTAAGCAAGCTTTTCCCCCCCGGCTTGCCGTTAGGGCGGGTAGAGTCTGTAAATCTTGACAAAAGTCCTGCTCCAGAGGCAGTAATTGAGCTAACTGCACCCGTTAGTTACCTGGAGTGGGTCGTTGTCTATCCTGAATGAACAGTCATTAATCATTAGTCCTTTACTAATGACTGGTGACTAACGACTAATGATTAACGACCAATGAACAACGTTTCTCAGTTTTCACCCTGGGCTCGTCAAATTATTAATTGGGCAGTGACTGCTGCTTCGGTCATCCTCTGCTTGATAGTCTTACCAGCACGCTTACCGGGGATGGAATTGCTGGGAATCGCTCCAAATTGGCTCTTGATTTGGGTTGTTGCTTGGAGCCTCAAACGGACAGCCCTTCAGGGTGCATTAGCAGGGCTAGTACTAGGGCTGATTCAAGATGGCATGACTTCACCCCACCCAACTCATGTTTTAAGTCTTGCGTTAGTAGGAATCTTGACGGGTCGAATTCAGAAGGAGCGCTATATTCAGGAAGATTTTATTTCGGTGGCATTAATTGTTTTTGGGATGGCGGTGGTTGGAGAGACTGTAACCGCGATTCAATACAGTCTTCTTGGTGATCGCACTCTTGCAGAAATTTGGACTGATCATCAGCGTATTGCCCTCTCCTCAGCGATTCTCAGTAGCCTCTGGGCACCTGTTGTTTACTATCCGCTCAATCGTTGGTGGGAGCAGATGAAGTTAGTTGAGCAACCGTAGGGATCGGATAAAACGTCTTTCGCGTTCAACGTTATTCTCTCGTTGTCAGTAGTCAGTGGTCGCTCGTGATTGGAGAGTGTTGACTACTGAAGTTTCTATCCTCGACCTGAGCGAACACTCTCTAAAATGTCATGGGCAGCCGCCAATAAGTCGCTATGGACGCGAGTCGGCTGAAATTGCTTGAGGTAGTAGTGGGAACGAATACCGCAGGTGAGCGCGATTGTAGGAATCCCAAGGGTTTGCCCTGCGATCAGGTCGGCTTCTGTATCGCCTACCATCCACGCTGATGTGGGATGACCAGCTAGTAGAGATTGTTCAGCGAGTGCTTGGCTTAGCAGTTGTGTTTTCCCATCAGCATAATTTTGATAAGCCGCATCGCGATCGCAGGTTCCGTAGATGCCGCTGAATAGCCGAGTCAAGCCATAATTTCTTAGGATTTGAGTGGCTTGTGCCTGACAACGTAACGTCACTAACACCAACCGCACACCTTGAGAATGCAGCAATGCTAACGCCCAACTTACTCCGGGCTGAAGCTTATCTTGACTCAACAAGGCAGGCTGATTCACAATCTCAATCACTCGCCCCAAAAAGAAATCAATTTGCTCTCCGTGTAAACCTGAGCGCATTGCAATTTCTACATCCGGCACACGATCTTGCTTCATCTGCCAGAACTGATGTTTAGTAAGCTGCTGGATGGGCAAGCTAATGCCTTGGACTTGATAGAACGCTTGGGTATCAGCTAACCCTAACTGATAGGTGGTGTAGTAGCGATTGGAAACGTCAATGATAGGACCATCAAAATCGCAGAATACCGTTAGCTGTTGCGATGAAGGAACAGGGTTCTGATGCTGATAGCATTGGGGTGGTTGCAAGTCTGAGGCAGCAACGCCGATCATAAATCTTTACTCAGCTAGGCTTTTTGAAATGGTTCTTTACAGATTAACAGTTTCAACATGAATTTTAGTGCAGTTTGTTCAACCTTTATGATTAGACAAACCTATGTTGAAAATAGGGATTAAGCATTAGGTACTAGAACGTTTGCTCAGTAACTAGTGCAAGAAGGCAGAAGATAGGAGGCAGAGAGCAGAAGGGAAGAAAGCTTGCACAGTAAGCTTTTCAAACTTTTTTAACGGGATAGTTATTTCCGCCGTGCTGCACTATTCACCCGTCCCTAGGCCCCCGAACGGGAAGTTATGTTAATTAGAGCCTACCCACTGAGTTAGGCGAAAATCTCTGAAGACGCAAAGCCTCAAAATTTGTAATATTTCCTACCGTAGATGATTAGCAAACCCCATCTTACTATTGGGATACAACCATTACCTGTAGGGTAGTAGCCATGAGCTACTGTATCAATCCTAGATGTCCTCAGCCTAGTGACCCAGGCAACCTTAACAATCGCGTTTGTCGCAACTGTGGGTCAGATTTATTACTGCAAGGGCGCTATCAAGTCATGCGTCTTTTGAGTGATAACAGTGGCTTTGGCAAAGTTTATGAAGCCTATAATGGCGCGATTCCCAAAATTCTAAAAGTCCTCAAACCAAAGCATAACGATAACCCCAGAGTTATCGAGCTATTCCAACAAGAGGCAGCCGTATTAAGCCAGCTCAATCATCCTGGTATCCCTAGAGTCGAGCCAGATGGGTACTTCCAGTTTCTGCCCAGAAATCACGATGAGCCAGTACACTGCATCATCATGGAAAAAATTGATGGTCCTGACTTAAGGCAGTGGATGAAACAGCAAGGCAATCATCCAATTACCGAGAAGCAAGCGCTTAACTGGCTCAAACAGATAGCACAGATTCTGCATCTCGTTCATCAAAAAAATTACTTCCATCGTGATATTAAACCAACGAACATCATGCTCCGCGCCTCTGGGCAACTGGTACTTATTGACTTTGGTACCGCTAGAGAATTGACAGCTACTTACCTAGCTGATGTTGGTGGTTCTGGTAATGTTACCAAAATTAGTTCTGCTGGCTACACACCTCCAGAACAAGAAATGGGTCATGCTGTACCGCAATCAGATTTCTATGCATTAGGACGTACTTTTGTCTATTTGCTCACAGGCAAAGAAGCAATAGATCAAATGATTTATGATCCTTTAACAGGTAAATTTAATTGGCGAAAATATGCTCTGGATGTTTCCCAACGATTAGCCGATTTTATTGATAAGCTAATGGCTCCGGCAGCAGCCGATCGACCGAAAAATACACAAGAGATTTTAGAGGAATTAGCTAATATTTCTCAAGAATTATCTCAGCCTCAGAACCTAACTAACCTAGATGAAACTACTACAAGTCAAGCATCTGTAGAGAACTTGCCTTCAAAAAGTAGAGAAAATCCTAACAAGTTTATAAATTTTCAAGGAAAATGGCTTCTTGGATGGGTAGTTGGTCTCTCTGTCGGATTAGGAGGATACGGAACTTGGCAAATTTACCAAAGCTATAATCCGAAAGCTCTCTCTCTCGTTACCACTATTGATGGGCATTCTAGCTATGTTAATTACCTCTTAATCAGTGCTGATGGTAAGGCATTAGTGAGTAGTAGCGCGGATAAGAAGATTAAGGTTTGGGATTTCATTAGTGGAAAAGAAATCCGAACTATTCTCGAATACTCTATACCAATTAATTACTTTGCAATCAGTCCGGATTGGGAAACTATTGTTACTGGTGGCACTAACCAGACCCTAAAAATATGGGACTTTAGCACAGGAAAAGAACTTCGCACCCTGACTGGACATTCTAGCTATGTTAATTACATTACTATTAGCCCGGATGGCAAGAAATTAGCAAGTGGTAGTGCGGATAAGACCCTAAAAATATGGGACTTTAGCACAGGAAAAGAACTTCGCACCCTGACTGGACATTCTAGCTATGTTAATTACGTTGTTATTAGCCCAGATGGTCAACGATTAGCGAGCGCTAGTGCTGACAATACCATCAAAATTTGGAATTTCGCTACGGGAAAAGAACTCTACACTCTCACTGGACATTCAGGCTCGGTTAATTGGCTAGCAATTAGCCCAGATGGTCATAAATTAGTCAGTTCCAGTGCTGACAATACAGTCAAAATCTGGGATTTCACGACTGGGAAAGAAGTTCGTACTCTTAGCGGGCATTCTAGCTCAGTTAGACCCCTTGCGATTAGTCCAGATGGCAAGAAACTCGTGAGTGCTAGTGCTGACAATATGATTAAAATTTGGGATTTCGCTACGGGAAAAGAAATCTATACCTTCATGGGTCATTCGAGTTCAGTAAATTCCTTGGCGATTAGTCCGGATGGCAAGAAGTTAGTGAGTGCTAGTGCTGACAATACGATTAAAGTTTGGCAAATGCCGAAGTAATAGTTATCGTGGTTTGGGGAAGCGGGGGGAGAGAAATGTATCTCTTTGGATTAAGTCTGTGTAAGGAGAGTTTTTACTTGATAGGCTGTCAGGTTTGAAGAAGCAAGGAATGCGATCGCGATTTTTGCCAACGCCTCTACCCAAAAAGCGACACTTCATATTCCACAACGCCGTTTGTGAGCAGCCAAGATTTCGCTAGGCTTGTAGTGAATAATAGCCAGGATAAAAGGTGGGGAATGGCGAGTACATCCAACGTTCAAGTAACGATCGCTCCGAAAGGTTCTGCTGAATTAGATGTCAGGCTTGATTTGAGTAATTCTGTTCCTGATTTCGATCCTGAAGAACTGGAAACACTCACTCAGCGTCTGTTTCAACAAATGGGTGAGTTGGATGAAGTCGAGCAAGTGTCTCGCGTACCCGATCCCAACCCACCCGCAGGCAGCAAGCCCCTAGATGCAGCATTTTTGGTCGGATTGCTCACGGCTGAAGTCAATGCCAAAAATATCAAGGCACTACTGGACTTTATCTGGGAACGGCTGTCTGGGAAGCCGATTGAGCTAAAAGTAGAAGACAATGGTAGAAAACTAGAGATTACAGCTTACTCTCAGCAAGAGTTAGCTGCCGCTGTTGAGGCAGCCAAGGATTTTTTAGCATCAAATTAGGACAGTTGTAGATGGCTAAATTGGCACTGCTGATTGGTGTCAGCCAGTATGGAGCGGGTTTCAACCAACTTCCTGCTGCTGTAAAAGATGTGGAAGCAATGCAGCGTGTTTTGCTGCATCCAGATCTGGGCGATTTTGATGAAGTCTCGCCACTTCTCGATCCTGAACCGCAGGAGATGGGGACAGCAATCGAGCATTTGTTTGGAGGTCGTAGACGGGATGACCTCTTATTGCTGTTTTTCTCTGGTCACGGTGTTAAGGATGAAAATGGCAACCTCTACTTGGCAAGTCGCGCTACTCGCAAAAATGAGTGGGGAGGATTAGTTCGGTCAAGTGCGATCGCAGCGAGGTTTGTCCAAGAGATAATGGCTGATAGCCGTGCAAATCGACAGGTAGTGATTCTCGACTGTTGCTTTAGTGGTGCATTTGCTGAAGGCTTGGTTGCCAAAGATGACAGTTCAGTCGATGTGAAAAGACAACTGGGTGGAGAAGGACGGGTTGTCCTTACCTCTTCAACATCTACTCAATACTCGTTTGAGCAGCAAGGCTCAGATCTCTCGGTTTACACCCGTTACTTAGTCGAGGGGATTGAGACAGGAGCAGCAGATTTAGATGAAGATGATGTGATTTCGGTAGATGAGCTGCATGAGTACGCAAATATCAAAGTCCAGAAAGCGGCTCCAGCAATGAAACCAGAAATTTATACCGTTAAGGAAGGGTATAAAATCATCATCGCCAAAGTCTCTACGGGCGACCCCAAGCTGAAGTATCGCAAAGAAGTAGAGCGTTATGTCCATGCTGGAAGAATTTCTCCGGTGGGTCGTAGAATCTTGAATGCAAGACGAGAAAGCTTTGGACTTTCACCTGAGGAAGCATCGATCATTGAAGCGGAAGTTATTAAGCCTTACCGAGAGTACAAGAAAAAATTGCACGAGTATGAGCAGGCGCTAATCGAGGCAATTCAGCATGAAAACCCACTAAGTGACTACACCCGCAATGAGTTGAAGGACTTACAGCAGGTTTTGAGTCTTAGGAATGAAGATGTAGCGCCGATTGAAATGCGGTTCAATGCTCTGGTAAGCTACCTTCCTGCTCAAGACTCAAACGTCACTGAATTGGCGCGTGTCGATCTTGATAATCAGTTAAAAAATCTAACGGATAACCTTGATTCTGAGCGGGAAGTAGACTACACACGACTACGTGATCTACTTGCCCAAGGAAAATGGCAGAAGGCTGACCGAGAAACTGAAGCGGCAATGCTCAAGGCATCCGGTCGTGAAGACGAAGGCTGGCTGCGAGAAGAAGACATGCAATCCTTCCCTTGTCAAGATCTGCGTACTATTGACCAACTATGGGTAAAGTACAGCAACGGACGCTTTGGCTTTAGTACCCAAAAGCGTATTTGGCAGACTATTGAGGAGACGACTCAGAACGCTGATGTAGAAACGTGGAAATATTTTGGCGACAATGTTGGCTGGCGTCTACAAGACTCCTGGGTTGGCTATAAAAACTTGATTTTTACACTTGATGCACCCGAAGGTCATTTGCCGGGATGGGTATTTGTGAGTGGGTTTGTCGCTGGTGGCTTCTTTGGGAGTGGTCTTTTTGATCGTGTAGAGAATTGTGGGTTGTAAGATAAGTGGCTGACAGGAAAGATGCCTATGATTTAATAGCTGAAAGCTGAAGGGTTACATTTATTGGCAAAAACTAGGCATTTATGGATGTATTCGCGAAAGCGCTGGAGTATGCGGCTAGCAATTCCGATAAACTGGCTGAGGCATTGTGGCAGCATTTGCTACTAGTGGCGGTACCGCTTGCGATTGGGTTGGGGCTAGGTTTACCACTAGGGCTTCTCAGTTCGCGATCGCGTACAGCCTCTACAGTATTAATTAATAGCTTTAATGCTTTGCGGGTCATTCCCAGCTTGGCAATTTTATTTGTCGCGATTCCTTATTTTGGTCTGACATTCACGTCTGCTGCGATCGCTCTTACGCTGCTAGTGATGCCCCCAATTCTCATTAGCACTGATGTTGCCTTTCGCAATATCGATCCAGCGATTCGAGAGGCAGCTAATGGGATGGGAATGTCACCCCAGCAAGTCTTGCAACAGGTGGAGATTCCCCTAGCCTTACCTGTAATCATTGCTGGTATCAAAACAGCGACAGTGGAAGTCATTGCCAGCGCTACACTCGCCGCTTTTATTGGTGCAGGAGGGTTAGGTAGCTTTATTGTGCTTGGCTTTTCGCTCTACGACAATGCCATTCTTCTCGTTGGGGCAATTCCTGTTGCCGTATTTGCACTGGTTGCTGAGGTAGGTTTGAGTGCAATACAACGTTCTCTAGAGCCTCCTGCGGCTAGAGCATAAGCATTTTCCTGAACTCCGGAAGCGCGATCGCCTTCTACCTCCTCAACTAGCAGAATCACCGTATCGCTGTCTTGTGAAACGCTGGGAAAGTCGGTCTTACTGATGCTCTAGTCTCTATTTTCTGGCGATGCAGTAACGCCTTCGGTGCCTTCTCTAACAAGAGTTCATTTTAGATTTCAATTTCAATTGCAAAACTCTAATTAGCCCTTACTACAAGGGCAACTGCATTAATAAGGAAAGAGATGTTCCTTCTCTGGTTTCACAGGCTGCGATCGCTTCCTCAATCCTTAAGGTAATCTCCCTTCAAATCAGAACCCACCTCAAGGAAGATGTCATGTTACTTAATATTTTTTTACTATTCACAGAGTTACTTAAAAAAGCCAGAAAATCGAAGCTAGCGTTAGCAAAACGCTGAGAGTCATTTAAAAAAACTTTTTAAGTACCGAAAAAGACAGTTAGTTTTAATTGTCTTTGACACCAAAAATAAGCAATGGAGAATTGATATGAATCGATTAATTTCTTGGGTTCAAAGTATCAAGCTAGGTCAGATAATCACTGTCTTCCTAGCAGCGATCGCCTTTTTCGTCATTCCTGCTTTCAGCTACAGTAGCTCTGTACAAGCTGGAACATTGATTGCTGAGGCAGATTCTTATACAGTAGACAAAGCTACTATCAAAAGGATTCAAGAGAGAGCTGAAGACCTCGGCGACCGTCCAGATAGACCAATTGGTGATACAGGATTAGAGAACATTAAAGAACTTGGCGAGAACATTCCAGAAACACTTGACCTGAATGCTCGCCAAGGATTCTTTGGTGGCGACCCCAATGACATGGACAAGAAAAACGCTGTAGATAAGGTTCAAGAGAGAGTTGGGGGAGCAGTCGAAGGTGCCAAGCGAGCTGTAAAAGACGCAGCGTCCTAATCGACAATAAACCTATTGCAATTCATACAGGCTCACAGATAGCCTTGGACTCAAGAGTCCAAGGCTATTGGTTTTTGTGGCTTAAGTTGAATATCACTGACTTTAAAGAATGAATTTAACCTCTGCTACCTCTCGATCAACCCTTGTGCAGGGGGTGTGGGGAGGCACTCCGTCCCCCACCGGAGATGAGAGTGAAGAGGGGGGGTTGGGGGAAAGCCACCCAAGCAGGGTTTTTCTACGAACGATTACTTTTCGCTTAAGTCAGTTTCAAAAGTTTACGCTTCTTAACACTATCCTCCAAAAATGTTTAACTTCATTGCAAAGCCATAAGTACCATAAGATAGCGTGATAACTTCTATGAGTGTTGATGACACCGTAGAGTTCGCAAAGGAGGACACCTTGGATTTGCATTCTGCTCAAGCCCCAAATAATTTCTTCCGTGAAGATATCAGTGAGTACGTGGCGCAGCTTCAGCTTCACATGGCGTTACAAGCCCGTAACTTAGTTCCTACCCTCACCAAAGCGGCAGATAGCCGAGAGCAGTTATTGGAGCAAACCCAAGCAACGATTGAAAAGCTTGTCTCACGGCAAGCCATCTAGGGAAACTAGAGATTAGGGATTAGAGATTAGGAAGAATCTGCATGAGTCCTAGTCACTAGTCCCCAATCCTTGAGCAATACCACCATTCCGATTTGCAACCATCACAGAGTCTGCATAGTTTAGCGCCTCTTGCCAAACCTGATAACCACGATGGCTCAAATGGATGCCATCTGTTGTTAAATCCTGTTGTAACTGACCTTGCTCATCGGCAAACAAGCTGTAGAGATTAAGAAAGCCTGTACCTTCTTGTTGAGCAATTGCAGCGATTTGTTGATTCAGGTTATAAATTCGCTGATTTGGAATAGCGCTTAAGCGTGTAGGAAGAATGGACTGTACAACGACTTGGGCTTGCGGGTGATTCGAGCGTAAGCGACGGACAATCTGACGTATGTTATCAAGAATTACGCGATCGCTAGCACCTTGACGCAAATCATTAGTCCCAGCCATCACATAAATTGTATTAGGACGAGTTTTAGCAAAGGCAGATAATCGCTTCAGGATTTGCCCAGAATTCTCGCCAGAGATACCTTGATTGAGCCATAGTTGACCGTAAGGCAGCGACTGTGAGGGAAACCACATCGAGAGCGAATCTCCCACCAAAATTGCGAGACGGTTGGAACCCTGCCCTTTGGCAACAGCTTTAGCTTCCTGTTCTAGTAGCAGTTTCCACTGTTCATGAGTGGGTTGTTGTAGTGGTGTCCCTGTACTTGTCCCCTTTGCCCACAAAGACTCAAAGCTATTAGAAGGCAAGCGAGTATAAAGCTTCCCGGCTTTCAGTGCCGCTACTCGTTGCAGATAGAGTTGACTCCCAGAGGTTGGAGTAATCATTGATTGAGGTGTTGATACAGCTTGCTGATTGCTTACCAGTGTTGTCGCCGCTTCAGCCGTGACAGGTTGTGAGGTAGCGCTTGTTCTAAGTATGGCTGGGCTTGGTCGTGACTGGCTGAATTCAGGAGAGTTTACTTCTACAATTGGGACAACTTTTTGAGCAGCAACAGCCTGCAATGTCTGAGTTGTGCTTGAGGCAAACAAGGCTGAGAGATTATCTAGCAAATTTGGAGGAAGCTTTATCGGCGGTGGGACTGTTATTGGCCCTGCTGTTAATAAACTTGCTGCCAGCAAACAAGGATCGCTCATTCTACCGCTCCATCACACTATCCTTTCCTTTTGACAGCGATTATTGGTAGCAGTCAGGAAACTTTGTACACAAAGTAGGTTTATTTAGACCAGCCTTTCCTAGAAAATCTGTAGGGTAATCGACTAGCTTGGCTTAGTTATCCTGTATGAGCAGAAAAATTGGATTTTGGTTACTTTGGCTTGGTGTTATCACTTATGCCTTTCTTCTTGCCCCTCCCAACCAACCTGAAACCCCAGAACTGATTAAAAATCTTTCCACAGGTAAGTGGGAAGGGATTAACCCGTTAATCATTGCCCTATTCAACATCATGGGTATCTGGCCGATGATTTATGGGGCATTGATGTTTATTGATGGCAGACAGCAGAAAATCCCTGCATGGCTCTTTGCCACAGTATCGTTTGGTGTAGGAGCGTTTGCCTTGTTGCCCTATCTGGCGCTACGCCAACCGAATCAGGAGTTTACTGGCTCTAAGGGCACCTTCCTAAAGGTGTTAGATTCTCGCTGGCTTGGTGTTGCCCTTACTTTAGGAACTTTGGGTTTGTTGAGCTTCGGGTTACTTAAAGGCAATTGGGGAGATTTTGCTCAGCAGTGGCAAACCAACCGCTTCATTCATGTCATGAGTTTGGATTTTTGCCTATTGTGCCTCTTGTTCCCAGCACTTCTAGGCGATGATATGGCACGACGTGGTTGGAAAAATTCCCAAGTATTTTGGGCGGTAGCGCTAGTACCTCTGGTTGGACCACTACTGTATCTTTGTCTACGCCCATCTCTCCCAGATTCTGGGGATGAGGTAGCGACTGGTAGTCAGCAGCCAGTTTAAGCACTGGAATAATTTCAATTTCAACTGGGGTGCTAGGATTCGAACCTAGGGAATGGCGGGACCAAAACCCGCTGCCTTACCACTTGGCTACACCCCATTGGCTTCACCTTGATGATTCTAGCAATTAATGCCCAAGGAATGTCAAGTTATTCGATGAGTTTTAGATAAATTTGGGTGAGCGGGAAGATTGGGAAGGGAAAAGTTCGTTAACTGTACAAATTGATATAGCGGTTTCCTGGCGAGATGAGGTACAGCTCAGGTGTCTGAAACCAAAAGAGAGCGAGGAAAACGAAAAAGCTGATAGCTGACGGCTTTCTGCTATAGAGGGCTTGCAACTTCAATTTCTGCAAGCCCTCTATTCAAAAACGTTACTTAGTTGTCTTATGTAGGGTTGAAGTGCCAAGCCAACTTAGGCAGGATAAATGCGTAAGCGCCGATTGGGTTCATCGCCGAAACTGTCAGACTTAAGGCGATAGTGTTCGACTAGCTCATGTTGCATCTTACGCACTTTTGGCGATCGCGGCAGCAATTCCACAGGTTGCCCTTTGGGAATCACGATTTGCTCAACCGCAAGACGGGCTTCCTCTAGTGCCTCAATTTCGTCTTCTGTGCCACTTTCGGTAAATAAGCGCAAGTCAGCCTCATCTGGCATACTAGGGTCGTCCATGTCCAACAGATGCCGCAAAGCGCGGGTAATCTGAGGGATGGTGCTGGCTTTTACCGCATGGATAGGTACCTGACGCGCTTTGGCAATTGAGCGAAGCTTGCCGTGATTTTTGACGTGCGATCGCAAACCCAGAACCGCATCTGCACTATCCATGTCTTTTGTCAAGACTACGGGCAAGTTTAGTACCCGGATGACTTGCTCCAATTGATGGCGGCTGACACCGTAAGGATAAACATGCAGTGGCAAATCCTCTCCATTTGGGCTTGGCATCCGCATCCCACTGCCCAACCCGTCTTGCTGTTGCCAAGATTGATCGAGCAACTGTTCAAAATAACGATTTTCAGAAGTCCGCTCTGGTGCCTGACGCGACAGTGGCTTCATCTGCCCGGATGAGCGCCAGCCATTTGGTCTTGTCATGGAAGAGGAGAGAACATTTCTGTTCGGTGGTGTTGCTACCGGAGCACTAGGAAACTCACGGGTAATCATCACCTTCCCAGTGTCATCTACCATTCTCACCTGTGGATTCGGTTGACGACTTCTGAGCAATTCATCAACAGTGTCAGAAACGCTCTCGTGGATTACCCAGCGCTGCCGCTCTAGCATTTCCACTGCAATTTCAAACGTTGGAGGTGCCTTACGCTCTAGAACGGTTTTCTGAGAGCCTCGGCGTCTCGCTTCATCATCTCCCAGCGTTACCGCCTGGATACCCCCAACTAAATCAGAGAGGGTAGGGTTTTTAATCAGGTTTTCAATTTGATTCCCGTGAGCCGTTCCCACTAACTGAACACCTCGCTCCGCAATGGTACGAGCAGCTAAGGCTTCGAGTTCTGTACCAATTTCATCAATCACGATGACTTCGGGCATATGGTTTTCCACCGCCTCAATCATCACCTGATGCTGAAGTTCCGGACGGGCGACTTGCATTCGTCTCGCTCTCCCAATCGCTGGGTGGGGAATGTCGCCATCACCCGCAATTTCATTGGAAGTATCAATAATCACGACTCGTTTGTGCAAATCATCAGCTAAGACTCTGGCAATTTCCCGCAAAGCCGTTGTTTTGCCAACACCCGGACGCCCCAGCATGAGAATTGACTGACCCGTTTCTACCAAGTCACGAATCATGCCAATCGTGCCAAAGATGGCTCGACCAACACGACAAGTTAAGCCAATAATTTCACCAGGGCGATTACGAATTGCACTAATCCGGTGCAGAGTTCGCTCAATTCCAGCCCGATTATCACCGCTGAAGTGTCCCACTCGCTCAACGCAATAATTCAACTGTTCCTGAGTGACGGGTATGTCGGAGAGATACTCCGCCTTGCCAGGAAAACGCACTTCTGGGAAGCGGCCAAGATCCATGACCACCTCAATCAAGCTGTCTCGCTGTGGGTGTTGCTCTACTGATGAGCGAATTTGCTCAGGCAAAATGTCTAGCAACTTTTGGAGGTCGTCTGTAATCTGCATCCTGTTTGAAATGAGGTTTTCGTCCACTACTGGCGCTTCTTGATTAGAAAACAGTTGTTGATCAGAGGGATTGATACTGTGGAAATTCACCATATGCTCGCATCAAAGACAGCGATCGCTGCTTTTGTCGGTGGGCTGGAAAATTTGTTTTTACTAAACTTTTTGGTTTAGTTAGGTAACGGTTGCGGCAGTTTTTTTCTGAACTTTAGCTGCGAAACGAGAGAATGGGCACTTGCCACCGCCTGCCAAAGCAATTCAGGTAAGGCTTCAAGGTGCCCGAAGGCAGGACTTTGATGTAAAACAAGATTTCTCTCAACGTCTTCGCCATTCAATTCTTCTAATTTGTCTAGAATCGGTGAAAGTAATACACGAGCGTAACTACCATAAGCAATACCTGCAACATAAGGTTGGCAGTGGGGAGCCGTGACTAAGGGCGAGGAAACCGTATCCGCCTTGAAGCAGGGAGAAACCGGGGAGAAGGGAATTTTTTCTGTTATGTCTCCCCATTCCCCATTCCCCATTCCCCACTCCTTAAGTAGTCCTGCTGCTTTGAGTTTTGCCACGGTATGGTTGTTGGTACCACCCGCTAGCTGTACATATCCCGGTAACCCCGCCGCAATGACTTTGTCAGAGAGTTTTACAGCGGCTCTTGTCGCGCCAGCACCAATATCGCCACTCATCGGACGACCATCAGTCTGCCAAACGAGGGCACAGGGTAGAGGTTTGATGAGTTCGTAAAGTGACCATAGGTACTCAATCAAACCGTCATCATCAGGACAGCTAATTGCTAAGAGCTTGAGCTTTTCGACCCACGGCGCGATCGCGTTCCACAGCCGTTGAAAATCTGCAAAATGCCCAACTTGTGTATGGATTTCCAGAGCATCAACACCACTTCGGAGAATTAGCGGTGCGATCGCTTCCGGAGCTGATACATAGGAGCGCGTATAAATTAGCTCACTAGGGCAAACGGGTAGGCAACGACCACAGCCGTAACACTGTTGGTCAATGACTCCAGAGAAATGCTGATCCGATTTTGGCTGTTGGATATCGGAAATTAGAGGGGTTTCCCTGTGAGCAATCTGTCTGCTGCCGATTTGGGGTTGAGACTTCGGGATTCGGGAACCCTCCTGTGCTCCCTTTTTCTCCTTCTTTCTCTCTGTGTGGTCACTAGCTTTTTGGAAAACGATAGCTTGTGCTGGGCAAATCTTTTCGCAGGGACGAGGGCAGTCTGCTGGACACAACTCTGGATTAAATTCAGCTTTGCGGAAATGTGGGTCTTCCCCATCATTCAAGCTCACCATTAGCCAGGGTCGGCTTCGGAATCCAAACCCTCGCACTTGAGCCACCTCACCTAGTTCACTGGCAACTTCTATGGCTTCTTTAGCCGCTGCAATTACCGCTGGGTCAGCTGCGACATCAATGCAATCAGCACCAGCGAGAGTGTAAGCCAAGGTGAGATTTCGGACAGCAGGGAGGTGTTGGAAGCTCGCTCCGCAGATGAGCTTAAACCAGTGACCCTCCCTTAGGGAATGCAAGGGATAGTACAGTTCAGTCACCCCTATATGCTAAATCGTTACTAAAAAAATTGGGAGGTAAATTTTACGACCTTAAGTGGCGAAAAGCCGTAGGGGTGACATCACTGGCTAGGTCTTTGATGAGTGCGATCGCCAATTTCCTTTACCCATATGTATAGATGTAGCGAATCCCCTCCAAGACTCACGCCAAATCTAGTGGTTGAGTCATTAAACATCTGCAAAAAAATAGCGAGAACATAGCGTCTCGCCAATGATTAAGTTTTTTTCATTTATCGACAAACTCGGATAAATTACCCCGTCTAATCGCTGATGGCATTGAGCAGCACTTCTGATAAGGTCACATCTGCCATGTCATCAATCGTGAGCGTGTCACAGATATCAAACTTTGCTCCAATACCTTGCAACTGATCATCCAATGCCTTGAGGAACTGACTTGCTGTAGCGTCGTTACCGACTTGAATCATTGAAATTGCCAGTTCTTCATCCCGTTCCATCTGACGTGATGCTTCAACAATCGCAACCATTACAGCTTTGCGGTCATCTGGCTCACCATCTGTGATCACCAAAATCGTCTCGCCACCTGGCTTGGTTTGCCCAGAGGCTTTGTGCTGAAAATATCGGTCAGTCGCATCTTTCAGCACAGCCGCAAGGTTTGTGGTCCCTGCTGGGTCATTTTCTTGAAAAATTTGTGCAACCTTACTAGAAGTCACATTGTCGTAGCGTTTGAAGCGGCTTGAAAATACATACACAGTAATGCCATCTGGGTCAAACTGTTCGCATTTTCTCGCCAATGCCAGGGTAGATTCCTGTGCGGCATCCCAACGACTTCTTCCACCCAATTGATCAGGAGTGGACATACTGCCGCTTTTGTCAATTATTAGTGTGTAATCTCGGTTTTGCACAGTAAAAGCCTCCTTCGAGGAAAAAAATCAAGGCAATAGGCTAACTTACTTCCTACAGTACTTGCCACTTAAGCAAGTCAAAACAAGCGTGGTAGCAAGACTCCTGATGCCTATCTGTAGGCAAATTAAATGTGGCATAGCTGACCATTGGTACTCGATTGTGCATACTTGAGGTAACCAATGGTCAAAGCTAGTTCTTAGTCATTGATGGCATTTAGCAACACTTCCGCCAAAGTCAGGTTCTCCATGTCATCCAGGGTAATTGTGTCAACAATATCAAATTTTGCTCCAGCTCCTTGGAGTTCATCATCCAATGCTTTGAGAAACCGAGTTGCTGTAGCATCACTACCAACCTGGATTAGCGAAATTGCTAGTTCTTCATCCCGATCCATATGCCGCGAGGCTTCAATGATCACTCGCATCACCGCTTTACGATCGTCCGGTTCCCCATCCGTTATAACCAAAATCGTTTCCCCATTTGGTTTTGTCTCCCCTGCTGCCTTGCGTTGAAAGTACTTGTCAGTCGCATCCTTCAGGACACTTGCAAGGTCAGTGGTACCCATTGGATCGTTTTCTTGAAAGATTTGGTTGACCTTATCGGAAGTTACATTGTCGTAACGTTTAAAACGACCAGAAAATAGATAAACAGTAATGCCATCCGGGTCAAACTGTTCACATTTTCGTGCCAATGCCAGGGTAGACTCTTGGGCTGTCTGCCAGCGGTTTCTTCCACCAGGTTGGTCTGGTGTTGACATACTGCCGCTTTTGTCAATGATTAGTGTGTAGTCGCGATCTTCCATAATTGAACCTCCCATTCAAAGAACAACCCCCTACAATCGTCAGCATTGCATTCCTGATCTAAGCCTATACGACTCTCCAACCAACCTGTCGGTTTCAATAGAGTGAGATACTCTTATGAACTATCAGTTCTTGCTAAATTGCTGTCATAGTTATCATCCTTGACGCTCCAATTTATGCAAGAAGCCTAATTTAGGAGAATTAAAAATAAAACGTCGATGCTGTTTGCGATCGGCTATCAGTTTTTTTCACTTCTAATGTTTGACGATTACCGATGAGTTTCTCGTAAAGCTTGCAGATAATCAATAGCTGCTTCTAGTTTGGAGGAATAGGAATAAGAAAAATCTTCAAACCACAGTCCTTCTTCTGAACGAGGATTGAGATTTTTTAGCCACTCTGTTGCTTCTTGAGTGAGTGCCTCCCGTTGCCTTTTCTTCCTCTGCTCAGCTCGATGTTGTTCTTCTCGAAGTTGTTGCTCTTTTCGGAGTTGTTCTTCTCTGAGTTGCTGCTGTTTTTGGAGTTCCTCAGCTTGCTGTTTTTCTTCAAACTCAGATTTAACCTGTGACAACAAACTGTCCTGGGCAGGAGATACCCAACTTTGTTGCAAAGGTTGAGATTGATAAGTCGGTGCAGCCGGTGGAGGCGATTTAAATTCTTCCTCGTTGAAGAGAGGCTTTTTCTTGGGTTTTATCCCTTGGTCTTGTTCCTGATACTCGGCTTTAACTTGTGCCAATAAATCATCTATAGATTCCATTGTTTGACCCTCAGTTAATAGAGATTCTCCTAATCAACAATTGCCTTGAGCAACACTTCCTTCAGGGTCATATTCTCCATATCATCGAAGGTAACTGTATCTACAATGTCAAACTTTGCACCAATCCCTCTCAGTTGATCGTCCAACGCCTTGAAAAACCTGGTAACTTTCGGATCAGATCCCACTTGAATGAAAGAAATAGCGAGTTCTTCAGCCCGCTCGATTCGCCCAGAAGCCCCAAGAATCGCGTCAGTTACACCCATCCGATTGTGTGGCTCTCCATCTGTAATCACTATGATTGTCTCTCCATTCGGCTTCGTCTGACCATCAGCTTTACGTTGAAAGTAGTTGTTGATGGCATCTTGCAAAACGTTGCCTAGATTGGAGCTACCCTGTAGTTCAACTTCCTGAAAAATTTGCTCAATCTTGTCAGAGGTCAAGTTTCTGTAGCGTTTAAAGCGGTGGGAAAATAAATAAACGGTGAGTCCATCTTGGTCAAATTTCTCGCACTGCCTTATGACGGCTAGAGTAGATTCCTGAATGGCAGCCCATCGACTCTTACCCCCTGGCTGGTCTAGGGTAGACATACTGCTACTTCGATCAATAATGAGCGTGTAGTCCCGATTTTTCAGCATATAGAGCCTCTCTCGATGAACTGCTAATTCTCTTGATACTTTTTTAAACCTAATCAGTGATGGCATTAAGTAAGACTTCTGACAAAGTCATGTCTTCCATGTCATCCATGGTTACTGTATCTACAATGTCAAACTTTGCCCCAGCACCTTGCAACTCATCATCTAAGATTTTGAGAAATTTAGTAGCTTGTGCATCTGTACCAACTTGAATGAAGGACAAGGCAAGTTCTTCATCCCGATCCATCCGTCGTGACGCTTCAATAATTACTTTCATGACGGCTTTGCGGTCGTCCGGCTCACCATCAGTCACTATTAAAATTGTCTCCCCGTTTGTCTTAGTTTGACCACTCGCCTTGCGCTGAAAATAGCTATTGGTTGCATCTAGCAGCACACTAGCTAAGTCAGTCCGTCCAGAAGGCTCATTTTCGCGAAAGATCTGCGGGACTTTATTAGAAGTGACGTTGTCGTAGCGTTTAAAGCGACCAGAAAACAAGTAAATCGTAATGCCATCTGGGTCGAGTTCTTCACATTTACTCGCCAATGCCAGGGTAGTTTCCTGCATAACTTCCCAGCGGCTTTTACTAGATGGCTGATCTCTAACGGACATACTGCCGCTTTTATCAATAATTAATGTGTAGTCACGCTGCTCTAGCAAAATAATTTACCCCCAATCTTCTCAGTCTGTCTCAAGGGTATCAAAACCTGAAATCTGAGCTAAGTCGCTTGGGGGTGATAAAGGCGGCAGTATAAGATGTTGAGCTAATTACACCAGCCTAAAAACTCGCCGCTGTAGTGGTAGATGTTAGGGAGTACCTGCTGACAAGAGTCCAGGTAACGCATTTTTAAGTGGTGTCCAACGGAAAGCGCGATCGCCTCCCATCTCCACAGCTATTTTCACTCGCGGTTCCTGTTTGGGCAATGTGGTTAAGTATTCCACTTCTTGCTGAGACAAAATCGAACCTTCAATAATCCAGAGTACTAGTCCTTTTGATTTAGGAGGCAGATTTTCTAATTGGTAGCCCACTACAGGCGGCAGATAATAAACTCGAATATCTTTCTTACCTAAATGAGGAGGACGAACACCGTGGACACCAGTTAGATAAGCGGCTAAGTCACCCAACCCTCTAGCGCTAAAGTTCAAGGTGGTATAGCCTGCTGCGCGCAACCGACGGCAGTAGCGCCCTTCAAATCCTCCTTCTAAGGGCACATACATTGCCAATGCGCCCGACTGCTCTATGTCGCGGATGAATGAGCTGCCTGTTGTAATAAGTGCCATCTCTACCTCCGATTCCGCCTTAAGTTTTATAAACTATCGTTAGCAGTTTATTATAGATGATGGGCAGATTACGCCCTTCAATCCCTCAACTGCGATCAATTTGCTGAAAGTAAAGTGACTCACTAGACAAAGACAGGAAAATTATTGTATAGTTTAAAATTGTGATAAAACGAAGGTTGCGTGGAAGCAACTGAGGTCAGGATACGCTCTGGTCTTTGAACCACAAGTTCAAAACTGGGAAGTCCTTACAGGCGTTATTTGTTCTACCTAACGGTAAAGGCAAATACCCTTAACGTAAGAGAATTTGCAAGGTTCTTTGACTGACAGCTTCTATACTTAGACCTAACTTGAACTTTCGCCACGTTAAGGATACTGGGGCTATTAAGACTTAAGTCCTGACGAGTTAAGGCGACAGGGTTAGTTAGTACTAACCCGTTAAAGCGGTTCGCACAATCTAGCTCTTAAAGATTGCAGGGCTACCAAAGGGCATATTTTTTTCTTCGGCTGAAGAGATTGCTGTCTGGAGGTTATATTGACAAGTTTGTGAGGTAGCGCGGATTCACTGAATACCGCTAGTTACTCTCACTGTAATGACTATATAAGAAGGAGAAACCTGTGTCTGTCGGTATCCTCGGCACAAAACTCGGCATGACCCAAGTGTTCGATGACGAAGGAAGAGCGCTTCCTGTCACTATCGTCCAAGCCGGTCCATGCACTGTGACACAAATCAAAACCAAGCAAACGGATGGCTACACGGCTGTTCAAGTTGGTTATCAAGAAGTCAAGCCCAAGGCACTGTCTAAGCCTGAAATGGGGCACTTTGCCAAATCCAGTGCGCCAGCACTGCGACACCTACGCGAGTATCGTTTGGATGATACGAGTGAATTTGAATTGGGTCAGGCAGTCAACGCGAGCCTGTTCAGTAATGGTCAAATCGTTGATGTCAGTGGAACAAGTATCGGTCGTGGGTTCGCTGGTTATCAGAAACGTCACAACTTTAAGCGGGGACCGATGGCGCATGGTTCCAAAAATCACCGCCAGCCTGGTTCGACTGGAGCCGGAACAACGCCTGGTCGCACGTTTCCTGGTAAGAGAATGGCTGGTCGATTGGGCGGCGATCGCGTCACGATTCGCAAGCTTGAGGTAGTGCGTGTAGATGCAGATCGTAACTTGCTTCTGATTAAAGGCGCAGTTCCTGGCAAGCCTGGGGCGCTTTTGAGCATCACCCCGGCTAAACAGGTTGGTCGATAGTCACGGCTCAAGGTTCAGCGTTCATGGCAATGAATCCGCAATGTGAACCATGGACAAAAAGAGAAATGACTAGGACTAAGGACTAAGGACTAAGGACGTAAAGTTATGGTTGATTGTGTAGTGCGGAACTGGCAAGGGGAAGAGGTTGGACAGGCAACCTTAGACTTGCGAGTTGCAAAAGAAGAGAGCGCCGCTCACATTGTTCACCGAGCGATGGTGCGGCAAATGACGAATTCTCGTCAAGGAACTGTCTCTACCAAAACTCGTGCAGAAGTGAGTGGAGGTGGACGCAAACCTTGGCGGCAAAAAGGAACAGGTCGGGCGCGTGCGGGTTCGATTCGTTCCCCCCTATGGCGGGGTGGTGGTGTGATCTTTGGACCTAAACCCAGAGATTTCAACATCAAAATGAACCGCAAAGAACGCCGACTGGCTCTAAGAACAGCGTTTCAGAGCCGTACTGAAGATTTAATTGTGGTTGAGGATTTTGCTGCCCAACTGCCACGACCAAAGACTAAAGAACTGATAGGAGCGTTCGCACGGTGGGGCATCACCGCAGAATCAAAAGTACTTTTAATTCTGCCTGAAGTAGAAGAAATGGTTTATTTGTCAGCGCGTAATCTTTCAACGGTTAAGTTGATCTCGGCAACCAGTTTGAATGTCTATGACATCCTTAACGCTGACAAAATCGTGACAACTAACACTGCCCTTGCCAAAATTCAGGAGGTTTACAGTGAGTAAGTACGACCCCCGCAACCTTGCTGATTTAGTGCTTCGCCCGATTGTTACAGAAAAGGCAACCCTGCTTTTAGAGCAGAATAAATATGTCTTTGAAGTAATTCTCAAAGCCACCAAACCAGAAATCAAAGCGGCGATTGAAAGCCTATTTGATGTCAATGTTACCAGCGTCAATACCCTCCGTCCACCACGCAAAAAGCGCCGAGTCGGCAAATTTGTCGGTTACAAGCCGCAATACAAACGTGCAGTTGTGACCTTAAAGACAGGAGACTCGATTACCCTGTTCCCAGAAGTATAGGACTGGGGTAGCGGACTTGGGAAAGTACCAAGTATGAGGCTCTAATCGCTTTCATCCCAATCCCTAATCACTACTGCCCAATTAGCAAGCCCCAGAGATAAAGCAAGTAAAGGATATTCGTTATGGGCATCCGTTCTTATCGACCATATACTCCTGGTACTCGTCAGGGTACTATCTCAGATTTTGCCGAGATTACGCGCAGTGAACCGGAAAAATCTTTAACACAGTCTAATCATCGCGTCAAGGGTCGTAACAATCGCGGCGTGATTACTAGTCGTCGTCGTGGTGGCGGTCACAAGCGTCTATATCGAGTGATTGACTTTCGCCGTGATAAGCACAATATCCCAGGCAAAGTTGCTGCTATCGAGTACGACCCCAATCGGAATGCCCGAATCGCACTGATTTACTATCAGGACGGAGAAAAACGCTATATTCTTCATCCCGATAAGTTAGCAGTAGGTACAACAATTCTGTCCGGACCCGAAGCACCTATAGAAGTTGGAAACGCTTTACCTTTAAGAAGTATTCCTCTAGGAACGAGCGTTCATAATGTTGAACTGAGACCGGGGCGAGGCGGGCAAATTGTTCGTGCGGCTGGAGCAACTGCTCAAGTTGTTGCAAAAGAAGGCAATTATGTAACGCTCAAGCTTCCCTCTAGTGAAGTCCGAATGGTGCGTCGGGAGTGTTACGCAACCATTGGACAAGTGGGCAACATTGAGGATAGAAACATTAGTTTGGGCAAAGCTGGTCGCAATCGCCATAGAGGACGCCGCCCAGAGGTTCGAGGAAGTGTCATGAACCCGGTGGATCACCCACATGGCGGTGGTGAAGGAAGAGCGCCTATCGGGAGATCTGGACCCGTGACACCTTGGGGCAAACCAGCCTTGGGCGCAAAAACTCGCAAGCCCAAGAAGCAAAGCAGTTCTTTAATTGTCCGGCGTCGGCGGAAAACCTCGAAGCGCGGACGTGGTGGTCGTCAGTCATAGAAGAGAAAGTTGTTAGTTTTTAGTGTTTAGACGGTTATCCTCACTAAAAACTAACAACTAACAGCTAACAACCAGGTAAAAAGTAGGTACGTTCATTATGGGTCGTTCTTTAAAAAAAGGTCCTTTTGTCGCTGATAGTCTTCTCACTAAGATTGAAGTTCTTAATGCCAAAGGTGAAAAACAGGTTATCAAAACCTGGTCACGAGCCTCGACAATTTTGCCCCAGATGATTGGTCACACGATCGCAGTTCATAACGGACGAACCCATGTCCCAATTTTTATCAACGAGCAAATGGTGGGGCATAAGCTTGGAGAATTTGCGCCAACTCGCACATTTCGTGGACATGCTAAAGGCGACCGGAGGGCTGGTCGTTAGAAGGTTTGAGCGGTCATTCCCTCACAGCTTTTTAGAGCGAATAAAACTATGGCAATAGATACTACAGCAGAAACAAAAGCGATCGCTCGCTACATCCGAATGTCTCCCTTTAAAGTGAGGCGAGTTCTTGATCAAATTCGAGGGCGTTCCTATCGGGAAGCCCTGATTATTCTAGAATTTATGCCTTACCGAGCTTGTGATCCCGTCTTGAAAGTCTTACGCTCCGCTGTAGCAAACGCTGAGCATAATGCTGGTCTTGACCCAGCGGGATTGGTCATCACTCAAGCTTATGCTGATATGGGACCCAGCTTAAAGCGTTTTCGACCAAGAGCGCAAGGTCGTGCTTACCAAATTCGTAAGCCAACATGCCATATCACAGTGGCTGTTTCTCCCCAAGTTGATGCAAAGTCATGAGTCAGTAGCGATACAAGTGACAACTAACGATTAACAACTGGCAACTGACAAGGAAAGGAAAGATTCGTGGGACAAAAAATTCATCCAATTGGTTTACGACTGGGTATCACCCAAGAGCATCGCTCTCGCTGGTTTGCAGACACCAAGCGGTATCCAGAAGTATTACAAGAAGACCACAAAATTCGTCAATACGTTCAGGAAAAACTCAACAACGCTGGGATTTCAGAAATCCGGATTGAACGCAAAGCTGACCAAATTGACTTAGAAATTCATACCGCTCGACCTGGCGTTGTCGTCGGTCGTGGCGGTAGTGGAATTGATAACTTGCGCGTTGGTCTTCAGCAAGCGTTGGGCAGTAATCGTCAAATTCGCATCAATGTCATTGAAGTCGCACGAGTAGATGCCGATGCCGAATTGATTGCTGAGTACATTGCACAACAACTAGAGCGAAGGGTTTCCTTCCGGCGGGTAGTGCGTCAAGCCATTCAACGAGCGCAACGCGCTGATGTTCAGGGCATTAAAATTCAGGTAAGTGGTCGGTTAAATGGAGCAGAAATCGCTCGAACCGAGTGGACTCGCGAAGGACGGGTACCTCTGCATACCCTCCGAGCCAACATTGACTACTCCTACCGCACAGCTAAAACAATTTACGGAATTTTAGGCGTAAAAGTTTGGGTCTTTAAAGGAGAAATCATTCCCGGACAAGAAGAACAGCCGACTCCTGCAGCGGCTCAACCTCGTCGTCGTCAACAACGGCGTCGTCAGCAATTTGAAGATCGCTCAAATGAGTAGTTATGAGTTGTTGATTGTTAGTTATTGATCATCTTTAACAAGCAACAAACAACAAACAACAAACAACAAACAACGAACCATGTTAAGTCCTAGAAGAACAAAATTCCGTAAACAGCAGCGCGGACGAATGTCCGGTGTAGCCACTCGTGGTAGTACGTTGAACTTTGGTGACTTCGCTCTGCAAGCAACAGAACCCTCCTGGATTACAGCACGACAAATTGAAGCGGGTCGTCGAGCGATGACTCGCTACATCCGCCGGGGTGGCAAAATCTGGATTCGTGTTTTCCCGGATAAACCCGTGACGCAGCGTGCCGCTGAAACCCGGATGGGTTCAGGTAAAGGTAATCCAGAATTTTGGGTTGCCGTTGTAAAACCGGGTCGAATCCTCTACGAAATTGCCGGAGTTTCCGAAGAAATTGCCCGTGAGGCGATGCGTCTCGCTTCTAATAAGTTGCCCATTAAAACGAAGTTCATTACCCGTGAAGGGGAACAGGTATAAGTCATGCCTCTGCCCAAGATTGAAGATGCCAGAAGTTTAAGTGATCAGGAACTGGCTGATGCAATTCTCGCTGCAAAGCGCGAACTGTTTGACTTGCGGATGCAACAAGCCACCCGACGTTTGGAAAAGTCGCATCTGTTTAAGCACACTCGACACCGCATTTCCCAGTTGATGACCGTTGAACGGGAGCGTCAACTTGCTGCGGCGGCTGAACCGTCAGCGACTGAAGTCCCACAACCTGATGCACAAGAGGAGTAACCCCAATGGCAGTTAAAGAACGAGTGGGTCTGGTTGTCAGCGACAAAATGACTAAAACCGTTGTTGTCGCTGTAGAAAATCGGACTGCCCACCCCAAATACGGGAAAATCGTAGTCCGTACAAAGCGCTACAAAGCTCACGATGAGGAAAATCAGTGCAAAGAGGGCGATCGCGTTCGGATTCGCGAAACCCGACCCTTAAGCCGTACCAAACGCTGGACGGTTGCTGAAATCCTCAGCAAGGCAACTCAAGCCTAAGCGTAGTTGTTAGTTTTTAGTTTTTGGAGAACTAACAACACACCAGCTAACAACTAACAACTAACAACTAAAAAGGAGGTTCACCCATGATTCAACAAGAAACTTACCTGAATGTCGCTGACAACAGCGGGGCACGAAAATTGATGTGCATTCGCGTGTTAGGCGCAGGAAACCGTCGCTATGGCGGTGTAGGTGATGTGATCATTGCCGTGGTGAAGGATGCAATCCCAAACATGGCAGTCAAAAAGTCAGACGTTGTAAGGGCTGTAATTGTTCGTACCCGCAAAGGGCTACGCCGAGACAGCGGTATGAGTATTCGCTTTGACGACAATGCTGCCGTCATCATCAACGCTGACGGAAACCCACGGGGAACCCGTGTTTTTGGACCTGTAGCGCGAGAATTGCGCGACAAAAACTTCACGAAAATTGTTTCCCTCGCTCCGGAGGTACTCTGATGGCAAGTAAACTGATGGGCGCGAAGAATACTTCAGTGCGCTACAAAATGCATGTTAAAAAGGGCGACACCGTTCAGGTGATTGCTGGTCGAGATAAAGGCAAAGTTGGAGAAATTTTGCAGACGTTACCAAGGAAAAGCGCGGTAATTGTCAAAGGGGTTAACATCAAAACTAAGCATGTCAAGCCTCAGCAGGAAGGTGAAACAGGTCAAATTGTCACCGTCGAGGCTCCCATCCACAGCTCCAACGTCATGCTTTACTCCAATAAGCAAAAGGTTGCCAGCCGTATCTGCTACACCTTTAACGATCAGGGTCGTAAGGTGCGGATGCTAAAAAAAACGGGTGAAATTATCGACTAATTAGCCATTTGTTATTTGTCAATTGATTTAGTAGTGAGCCAACCGACAACTAACGACTGACACGGATAAAACATATTTCCCTGACTAAGCCCAGGGGTGAAAAGGACAAAAATATGGCAGACCGACTGAAGACTCTCTATCAAGAAACGATAGTCCCAAAACTTAAAGAGCAGTTTGGATATGAAAATATCCATCAAGTTCCCCAAGTTATAAAAGTTACGGTTAACAGAGGATTAGGGGAAGCCTCTCAGAATGCCAAGGCATTGGAATCGTCTTTGAATGAATTGGCAATCATTACAGGTCAAAAACCTGTGGTAACACGAGCCAGAAAAGCGATCGCGGGTTTTAAAATTCGAGAAGGAATGCCTGTTGGTGTCATGGTTACCCTCCGTTCAAGGCGTATGTACTCGTTTCTTGATCGATTAATTAACCTAGCTCTACCAAGAATTCGTGACTTTCGTGGTGTTAGTCCTAAAAGCTTCGATGGTCGTGGTAACTATACCCTTGGTGTTCGAGAGCAACTCATCTTTCCAGAGGTAGAGTACGACAGCGTTGATCAGATTCGAGGCATGGATATTTCAATTATCACAACAGCACACACCGACGAAGAAGGTCGAGCCTTACTCAAAGAGATGGGTATGCCTTTCCGGGAGAACTAAGCTGTAAGCATAGGAAACAAAAATGGCGGCAAACGACACAATTGCAGATATGCTAACTCGCATTCGGAATGCGTGCTTAGTGCAGCAACAAACGACGAATGTACCAGCAACAAGAATGACCCGCAGTATTGCCAAAGTACTCAAAGACGAAGGCTTTATTGCTGATTTTGAAGAAACAGGGGAAGGTATTAAAAAATACTTAGTGGTTTCCCTAAAATACAAAGGCAAAAACCGCCAGCCCATTATCACAGCTCTGAAGCGTGTTAGTAAACCGGGCTTGAGGGTTTATTCCAACCGCCAAGAGTTACCAAGGGTACTAGGGGGTATTGGCATTGCTATTATCTCCACTTCCAGTGGCATCATGACCGACCGAGAAGCACGACGTCAAGGAATTGGTGGCGAAGTGCTGTGCTACGTGTGGTAATCGTTACGGTTCATAGCAGCAATAGGCAATGAACAACTAGCAACTGACAAAGGACAATCGCAGTCATGTCTCGTATTGGCAAGCGCATCATAGACATTCCCAGCAAAGTAACCGTGAAGATTGACGGTCAACATGTTGCTGTTAAAGGTCCTAAAGGAGAACTGGATCGAGTTCTGCCAGAGCAAGTAACAGTCGAGCAAGAAGGTGAGACAATACGGGTATTACGTCGGGATGAGTCTCGAATAGCTCGTCAGCGCCATGGACTGTCTCGCACTTTGGTCGCCAACATGGTTGAAGGGGTTTCCAACGGTTTTGAAAAGCGGTTGCAAATCCAAGGCGTTGGTTATCGAGCGCAAGTTCAAGGTCGCAACCTGATTCTAAACGTCGGTTATAGCAAACCCGTTGAAATTGTCCCTCCTGAAGGTATTCAACTGGCAGTAGAAGGCAACACTAACGTGATTGTTAGTGGGATCAACAAAGAAATCGTGGGTAATACAGCCGCCCGCATTCGTGCTGTCCGCCCACCGGAAGTTTACAAAGGCAAAGGCATTCGTTATGCCGGTGAAGTAGTTAGACGTAAAGCAGGTAAAGCAGGTAAGAAGTAAGATGAAACTGACTCGTAAAGAATCGGTACGGCGGCGGCATCACCGAGTGCGTCGAAAAGTAACGGGTACGGCAGAGCGTCCTCGACTAGCCGTGTTTCGCTCCAATCAGCATATCTATGTGCAGGTAATTGACGACAATCTACAACATACCTTAGCTGCTGCTTCTACTCTAGAGCCGACTTTAAAATCGAATGTAGAATCCGGGGCAACTTGTGAAGCGTCTGTTGAGGTTGGCAAGTTAATTGCTCAGCGAACCATTGAAAAAGGCATTTCAAAAGTTGTCTTTGACCGAGGTGGTAATCTTTACCATGGTCGCGTCAAAGCCCTTGCTGAAGCCGCTCGTGAAGCCGGACTCGAATTTTAAGTTGTTGGTCATGCATCATAAGTCAATAAATAGAGTAATTGACTACAACGAACAACTAACAACGAACAACTAACAACGAACAACTAACAAAACTATGGCAACTCGTAGAAAAAGTAGCCGCGCTAAAGAAAAAGACACTACTTGGCAAGAACGGGTTATTCAAATCCGTCGTGTCAGTAAGGTTGTCAAAGGCGGTAAAAAATTAAGCTTCCGTGCGATTGTCGTCGTGGGCAATGAACGGGGACAAGTTGGTGTTGGTGTCGGCAAAGCCAGTGATGTTATTGGTGCTGTCCGCAAGGGGGTTGCTGATGGGAAAAAGCAATTAATTGATGTGCCCTTAACCAAATCTAATTCCATTCCTCACCCATCCAACGGTGCTGCTGTTGGAGCTAAGGTGATGATGCGACCCGCAGCTCCTGGAACTGGTGTAATTGCTGGTGGTGCTGTGCGTACAGTACTTGAATTAGCTGGGGTTCGTAATATTCTGGCTAAGCAGTTGGGTTCTAATAACCCCTTGAACAATGCTAGAGCCGCTATCAACGCTCTTGATTCGCTACGTACATTTTCTGAAGTGGCTGAAGAACGAGGTGTTCCGATTGAGAACCTTTACGCCTAATCAGATTTAAGTTATTGGTCAGTCGCACAAGGACAACTGACGATTAACACCTGACACCTGACAACTGACACGAAAATTATGAGACTAAATGATGCAGTGCCCCAAAAAGGCTCCAAGAAACGCCGACGCCGTGTTGGTCGCGGGATCGCGGCTGGTCAAGGGGCTAGTGCTGGACTAGGGATGCGGGGTCAAAAATCACGATCAGGTCGGAGTACACGACCGGGTTTTGAAGGGGGTCAGATGCCGTTGTACCGTCGTCTGCCTAAGTTAAAGCACTTTACGGTCATCAACCCTAAACATTACACTACGATCAACGTGGGTAGATTAGCATCACTCCCGGCTGATACAGAAGTAACATTGACCTCCTTAATGGAGGTAGGTATTGTTACAACCAATGATGGTCCGCTAAAACTTCTCGGCGACGGGGAACTGAGCGTTCCGCTCAACGTTAAAGCGGCTGCCTTCACGGCGGGTGCCCGCAGTAAAATTGAGGCGGCTGGTGGTAGCTGTGAAGTGATAGAGGGTCGAAAGGTCTGGACTCGCGCCAGTGCCTAGTGCTAACCCACGCCAATATTCTGTAGAGGTAGCCCTTTATGGTCGTAAGTCGAGACAAAGCTCCAACTGCTCAAGAGACTTTTATGCAAATGGCACAAGCAGCTGGCCTTAGAGGTCGGCTGCTTGTGACCATTGGTCTGCTGATTTTAGCTCGCCTTGGTGTTTTCTTACCTGTACCAGGTATTGACCGGGAAAGCTTTGCCGCAGCCATTAAAAACAGCCCAGTTATTGGATTTTTGGACATTTTCTCTGGAGGTGGACTTTCTGCCTTAGGAATTTTTGCTCTAGGAATCTTGCCTTACATTAATGCCTCGATTATCCTGCAACTGCTAACCGCTGCAATCCCTTCTCTGGAGAACTTACAGAAGAATGAAGGAGAAGCGGGCAGAAGAAAAATCTCTCAAATTACCCGGTATGTTGCTGTCGGATGGGCAATAGCAAATAGTATTGGGATTGCTCTATGGGTAGAGCGCTTTGCCACTACTACTCGCGGGCCTCTATTTGTGGCTGAAACAGCACTAGCACTAACGGCTGGTTCCATGTTTGTGATGTGGATATCAGAGCTAATCACTGAGCGTGGCATTGGTAACGGTGCTTCGCTGTTGATTTTTGTCAATATTGTGGCGGCTCTGCCTACTACCTTAGGTCAAACCATTGAGTTTGCTCAGACGGGTGGTCGTGAAACAGTCGGTAAGGTAGTGATCTTGCTGCTGGTTTTCCTGGTGATGATTGTCGGGATTGTCTTTGTACAAGAGGGAACCCGCCGCATTCCAATTATTTCAGCAAGGCGTCAAGTAGGACGAAGGCTCTACCGTGAGCGGACAAGCTACCTGCCGCTGCGGTTAAATCAGGGCGGCGTTATGCCGATTATCTTTGCTTCGGCGGTTCTGATTCTCCCTGCCTCCTTAGCTCAGTTCACAGCTAGTAATGCTAATAACAAATTTTTAGCGCCAATCAACCAAGTTCTGGTTCAAGTTTCAAATTACATGAACCCGAATGGTCAGACCCCTTGGTTGTATGTCTTGGTCTATTTAGTCTTGATTGTGTTCTTCAGCTACTTCTACGCCTCTTTGATTGTGAATCCAGTGGATATGGCGCAAAACCTGAAGAAAATGGGAGCGAGTATTCCGGGTATTCGTCCGGGTCGAGCTACTAGTGAGTATGTTGAGCGGGTATTGAACCGTTTAACGTTCTTGGGAGCCATATTCTTAGGATTAGTGGCTGTAGTACCCACGGCTGTGGAGAGCGCGACTAATGTTCCAACCTTCCGGGGACTAGGCGCAACCTCGTTGCTGATTCTGGTGGGTGTTGCGATTGACACCGCTAAGCAAATTCAGACCTACGTGATTTCGCAGCGCTACGAAGGCATGGTCAAGGAGTAGACAGTTATTGGTTGTTAGTCATTAGTTACTTGGGACTCTTGCCTAAGTACTGTCCAACAACCAATAACCAACAACCAATAACCAATAACGAATGACACGATTAATTTTCTTAGGACCTCCAGGGGCAGGAAAAGGTACTCAGGCAAAACTTTTGGCTGAGGTGGTGAATATTCCTCATATTTCCACGGGTGAGATTTTACGAAGTGCGGTTGCCGCTCAAACGCCTCTGGGTCAAAAGGCTAAAGCCTATATGGATAAGGGTGAGTTGGTTCCTGATGAGTTGCTGCTAGATCTAGTGCGCGATCGCCTCAGTCAAGCTGATGCTCAAAGTGGCTGGATTTTAGATGGTTTTCCACGAAATGTTAGCCAAGCCGCTTTCTTGGATGACTTAATGCAGGAAACACACCAAACTTGCACTTGTGTCAACCTGGATGTTCCAGATGAGGTTTTAGTTAATCGCCTGTTAGGACGAGGACGCTCAGATGACACTCCAGAGGCGATTCGTACACGGTTAGAGGTTTATCGGAAGGAAACTGCCCCTTTAATTGATTTCTACGGTGAGCGATCGGTTTTGAGAGTTGTGGATGGTGATCGCTCTATGGCAGAAGTCACAAACTCTTTAAAACAGATCGTCAGCGAACAGCAGGGTCAGTAACTCAGCCGTTTTGCTTGCATATTTGATAAAATATGTTAAGACTCCCTGGATCAACATCCATCAGTCTGGAATGGGGGTGATTAACAGAATTGAGGTTTGAACACATTGGCTAAACAAGACTTAATTGAAATGGAAGGCACAGTGACAGAGTCACTGCCAAACGCGATGTTTCGTGTTGATCTCGATAATGGCTTTAATGTCCTTGCTCACATTTCAGGAAAAATCCGCCGTAACTATATCAAAATCTTGCCAGGCGATCGCGTTAAAGTCGAACTGACACCCTATGATTTAACGAAAGGTAGAATTACCTACCGCCTTCGTAAAAAATAGGATTAGAACGTTCTTATCTTTACTCAATGGTCTAATCAATTTAATATTGATTGACAATCAAACCTCAAAAAATGATATAATGCAGTGCTTGCAGTGTGGCCAAAAAAGGCATGAAAGTTAGAGCATCCGTCAAAAAAATTTGTGAGAAATGCCGGGTCATTCGGCGACGCGGTCGGGTTATGGTGATTTGCCAAAATCCCAAGCATAAACAGCGTCAGGGATAGCCCATAGGCTCTTAAGACTAATTTGTAGCACAAAACCAAGAAATAGGGAGAAAAAAGCGTGGCACGGATTGCCAGTGTAGACCTTCCTCGCGACAAGCGAGTAGAAATTGGTCTGACATATATCTATGGAATCGGTCTGTCGCGGTCTAAAGAAATTTTGGCAGCAACAGGAGTTAATCCAGATATACGGGTCAAGGATTTAAGCGATTCCGATGTAGCAGCCCTTAGAGGGGCGGTAGAAAATTATCAGGTGGAAGGCGACCTGAGACGCTTGGAGTCAATGAACATCAAGCGGTTGGTTGACATTGGCACCTATCGTGGGCGTCGTCATCGCTTAGGACTACCAGTACGGGGGCAACGAACTCGTACTAATGCCCGAACTCGCCGAGGTCGGCGTGTTGCTATTGCTGGTAAGAAAAAGGCACCCGCTAAGAAGTAATCCATTTGTTCTGTTAAACCAACACGAGTTTTATCAAGCGACATGGCGCGACCAACTAAGAAAACAGGTGCAAAAAAGCAAAAACGCAATGTACCTAATGGAGTGGCTTATATTCAGTCCACTTTCAACAACACAATCGTTACAATTGCTGATACCAGAGGTGATGTCGTTTCCTGGGCATCAGCGGGTTCCAGTGGTTTTAAAGGAGCGAAAAAAGGAACGCCTTTTGCCGCTCAAACGGCTGCCGATGGTGCAGCTCGTCGAGCAGTTGACCAGGGAATGCGTCAAATCGAAGTGATGGTCAGTGGTCCAGGAGCGGGTCGAGAAACGGCAATTCGAGCCATTCAAGGCGCAGGACTCGAAATTACCTTGATCCGGGATGTGACACCAATTCCCCACAACGGCTGCCGTCCACCCAAGCGGCGTCGAGTTTAAGCAGCTATTGGTTGGGATTCAAATATCTAACGCATAGTGTCAGCTGGGAAGTTTTTCACAAGAAACCAACCTGCTGGTGCTTCAGTTATTGAGACATTACACCTGATTTTTCAGGAACAATGTACAAGGGGGCACGACAAGAGTGCTTTCCGTGGGGTTTTATGAATAAGGGAGGTCACTCCGTGGCGCAGTTTCAGATCGAGTGTGTAGAGTCTAAAACACTGAAGAATCAGAGTCAATATAGCAAATTTGTCCTGGAGCCTCTTGAGCGCGGTCAAGGCACAACGGTCGGCAATGCCCTCAGGCGGGTTCTCCTGTCAAATTTGGAAGGGGCTGCCGTAACAGCCGTTCGGATTGCTGGGGTGAATCATGAGTTTGCCACCATTGAAGGTGTAAGAGAGGATGTCCTAGAAATCTTGCTGAACATGAAGGAAATTGTTCTCAAGAGTTACACCTCTCAACCCCAAATTGGTCGAGTCATGATTACAGGACCGGCAACTGTGAGAGCCGCTCAATTTGAACTCCCTTCAGAAGTGGAAATCGTCGATCCAGGTCAGTATGTTGCCACCTTGGCAGAGGGGGCAAGGCTGGAAATGGAGTTTCGGATAGAGAAAGGGAAAGGATATCGCTCTGTGGAGCGGGGTCGTGATGATGCAGCGGCAGTTGACTTTCTCCAGATTGACGCTGTATTTATGCCAGTGAATAAGGTAAATTACAGCGTTGAGGATGCTCGCATCGACGGTTCTCTGGAAAGAGACCGTTTGCTATTAGACATCTGGACTAATGGCAGCGTAACTCCCCAAGAAGCTCTGAGTCAAGCCGCTAGTACCCTAGTGGATTTGTTCAAGCCTCTGCAGGAGATGAACCTGGAGCCGATTGATAAGGAATATCCAGATGATGAAGATCCAACCAGTCAAATCCCAATCGAAGAATTGCAGCTATCAGTACGAGCTTACAACTGCTTGAAGAGAGCTCAGATCAATTCTGTAGCCGATTTGCTGGATTACAGCCAGGAAGACCTCTTGGAAATCAAAAACTTCGGTCAAAAGTCTGCCGAAGAAGTGATTGAAGCCTTACAACGGCGCTTGGGAATTACCCTGCCGCATGAGAAAGCAAAAACTACTTAAGTTTTGCTTGAGCGGCTATTGAATTTTTTGGAGTGTATATAGGAACAGAAGAAAATGCGTCACCGCTGTCGTGTACCACAACTAGGAAAGCCTGCTGATCAACGGAAGGCTCTAATGAGAGCTTTAACTACAGAACTGATTCGTCATGGTCGAATCACAACAACTAAAGTGCGGGCAAAAGCAATTCGTGCGGAAGTCGAGAAAATGATTACGCTGGCAAAGGATGGTTCGCTATCTGCACGGCGTCAGGCACTGGGCTACATCTATGACAAGCAGTTAGTTCATGCCCTGTTTGAGGGAGTTCAGGATCGGTATGGCGATCGCAACGGCGGATACACCCGCGTCCTGCGAACCGTACCGCGTCGTGGCGATAATGCCGAAATGGCAATTATCGAGCTAGTTTAGCTAGTTCGCTATTTGTTACTCCTCATGCAGTCCCCCCAGCTAACAAAGCAGCGTATTGCCCTGGTTATCCAATACCTGGGTACGCACTTTTATGGCTGGCAGCGCCAACCCAACCATCGCAGTGTGCAGGAGGAAATTGAAAAAGTGATCTCTGCCGTGGAGCAGCGACCCGTGACCCTACACGCAGCGGGTCGCACCGATACAGGTGTTCACGCTGCTGCTCAGGTAGCTCACTTTAATGCTACAGGACCAATTCCAGCCACAAGGTGGGCGGCTGTCCTCAATAGTAGACTGCCTGAGGATATCCTAATTCGTGCCTCAGCCTTAGTTAGTCCTAACTGGCACGCTCGTTTTTCCGCCAGGTGGCGTCGTTATCGATATACACTCTATACCGACAACCGACCCAACTTGTTTGTGCGACCCTTTAGTTGGCATTATTATCATGCACCGCTAGATGAATCCTTGATTCAGGAAGCGTTAACCCCGCTAATGGGTAAGCACCACCTGGCAGCCTTTCATCGGGCAAACTCAGGGCGATCGCATTCCTGGGTGGATGTTCAAGCCGTAGAATGCTACCGTAACGGGTCATTTATTCATATAGAAATTCAGGCAAACGGATTTTTGTATGGCATGGTGCGGCTTTTGGTAGGAATGCTGGTACAAGTAGGCACTGGGGAACTACACCCAAACAGTTTCACGGAACTTTGGGTCAACCAGCGACGGGAAGCTGTAAAATACGCAGCTCCAGCGAGAGGTTTGTGCCTATTGCGTGTAGGCTACCCCAACTCGCCTTTTCCTCCAGAAGTCTGGTTTGATACACAGCCAAAATTCCTCTTGCCGACTAATACCCCAAGCGAATACTGCCTCAATTAAACACATAACTCTTGAAGCGCTAAAAAAAGACCGATGGAAAAAACCTACCTCCCCCCCCTCAACTCCCTAGAACACAAGTGGTACGTCGTAGATGCGACTGATATGCGTCTAGGACGATTGGCTAGTGAAATTGCGATGATTCTTAGGGGAAAAAACAAACCTACCTATACACCCCACATGGATACGGGTGACTTTGTTATTGTTGTCAATGCAGAAAAAGTTGTCGTTACTGGCAAAAAACGGACTCAGAAGCTTTATCGACGTAACTCAGGTCGCCCTGGTGGGATGAAGACGGAAACCTTTGCCAAGCTGCAAGACCGTCTGCCAGAACGGATTATTGAACAGGCTGTTAAGGGAATGCTGCCTAAAAATTCTCTGGGTCGCCAGCTATTTACCAAGCTGAAAGTCTACGCTGGAGACAGCCATCCCCATCAAGCACAAAAACCAGAAATTAAAAAAATTCAAACAATTCCAGGAGAAAATTAATGCAAGCAGCAGAAACAAGCGGACGCGCTGTGTACTGGGGTACTGGTCGCCGTAAATCATCAGTTGCACGGGTGCGTTTAGTACCTGGTAGTGGTCAGCTAATTGTCAATGGACGCCCAGGAGACAATTACTTTAACTACAACTCCGGTTACATCTCAGCCGCAAAAGCCCCCCTAGAAACTCTAGGTTTAGAAAATGAGTACGACATTTTGGTCAATGCTCATGGTGGTGGATTGACTGGACAAGCTGATTCAATTCGTTTGGGCGTTGCTAGAGCGTTGTGCGAACTAGACCCAGAAAACCGCCCTCCTCTGAAAATAGAAGGTTACTTAACCCGTGACCCACGAGCTAAAGAGCGTAAGAAATACGGCTTACACAAAGCTCGGAAAGCTCCTCAATACTCCAAGCGATAAAGTGTCAACTCTCAGCTTCTCAGGGAGACTCAACCTTGTCTCGTAGGCTAAAAGCTGAGAGCTGGCAACTAAAAGCTAAAATTAAGAACAGATTGACAAAAGTTTAAAGTAGAGCAAAAACTATGCCAAAACCTGATATTCATCCACAGTGGTATCCAGATGCCAAGGTTTATTGCAACGGTGAGGTCGTAATGACAATTGGCTCAACCAAACCAGAAATCCACGTTGATGTTTGGTCTGGCAACCATCCCTTCTATACAGGGACACAGAAAATGATTGATACTGAAGGGCGAGTTGAGCGCTTTATGCGGAAATACGGAATGCTCGACGACAATGCCTCGGCGGATCAGTCCAAAGAGAAATAGCTATCTTGGTGAGCTTATAACCACCCAGTAACTGGCTTGCTGGGTCATTGTTTTATTTGTAAGCAACCAAGCTATTTTTTTGAGGGAGCGATCGCACGAGTCATGGCTGAAACCTACCTGCTAGAGAAATTACAATCTGTTGAACAAACCTTCAATGAATTAACGCGGCGTTTGGCAGATCCAGACATCGCGACCAATCCGCATGAGATGCAACGGGTTACAATGGCACGTTCCTCCCTAGAGGAAGTTGTCAATACCTACGACACCTGGAAACAGACTCAGGAAGATTTAGCAGGAGCGCGGCAAGTCCTCAAGGAAGCAAGCAGCGATCCAGAGATGCAAGAAATGGCTGCGCTGGAAGTTGACGAACTGCAAGCCAAACTAGAGCAACTGGAGACACGCCTGAAAATTTTGCTCTTGCCTCGTGACCCGAATGATGACAAAAACATCATGTTAGAAATTCGGGCAGGTACAGGTGGCGATGAAGCCAGTATCTGGGCAGGTGATTTGGTACGGATGTACTCGCGCTATGCGGAAACTCAGAACTGGAAAGTTAAGTTGCTGAGTGAGTCCCTAGCCGATATGGGCGGCTTTAAAGAGGCAATCCTTGAAATACAGGGTGATCAAGTTTACAGTAAGCTCAAGTTTGAAGCAGGTGTCCATCGAGTGCAACGAGTCCCTGTGACAGAAGCTGGGGGAAGAGTTCATACCTCAACGGCAACAGTGGCAGTCATGCCAGAAGTTGATGAGGTGGAAGTTCAGATCGATCCAAAAGATATAGAACTCAAAACAGCTCGTTCCGGTGGTGCTGGTGGACAGAACGTAAACAAAGTGGAAACAGCTGTTGACCTGATCCACAAACCGACAGGAATTCGAGTCTTTTGTACGGAGGAGCGTTCTCAACTGCAAAACCGAGAGCGGGCGATGCAAATTCTCCGGGCTAAGCTGTACGAAATTAAGCTACAGGAACAACAAGCCGCAGTGAAATCGATGCGGCTATCGCAAGTTGGAACGGGTTCTCGCTCTGAGAAAATCCGTACCTACAACTACAAAGACAATCGTGTCACCGACCACCGATTGGGTCAAAACTATTCACTCAGCCCAGTTCTCGAAGGCGACTTGGAGTCAATGATTCAATCTTGTATTAGCCAAGATCAACAAGAACGGTTGGAGGAATTAGCGGCTTCTACTAAATAATGCTCAGTCGCTCAAGTAATCTAACGTTGTAGTCAAAGTGAGAAAGCCCTGGTAGAAATACTGGGGCTTTCTCATTTTTGCATCAAGCCTAGAGTTAGCGGTCAGCTATCAGCAATCAGCCATCAGCTTTTTTGTTTTCCTGGCTAGTAGTGCTGCTTCACAGCTTTTAGCTGCACCTCATTTAACTAAGAACTGCTATGTTTTTAGGGCAACCAGAACTCTGGCAAAATCGTTTGACTCAAACCCCGCACAAATTGGTTGATTGTCCGGGCAAACTGGATATGGGGTTCATCAGACTCGACAGGTAGGATAGTCGCCTTGCTCCCATGCCCAAAGGATTCAATCACAAGATTTGCTGCCTCTAAACCCGTCACATACGCCTTCTCTTGCGACCATGAACCGTGGCGAGTGATAATCCAATCCCCGCTCATGAAGACATTTTTGATATTGGTTTTTGCCTTCAAGAGATACTGATAGCTACCTGGTGCAAAGTGAGTCACACCTTGAGGCACCCGGATAACACTGCTATCGATAACCTTTGCCTGTCGAAATCCTGGAATACAGGTAGCTAAATCTTCCTGAACTTTCTGCACAATTTGCTCATCGCTCAGAGGTAGCAACTGGTTAGCGTGATAAAAGTCAGCTTCAATCACGCTACCTGGTTCATTACGGTATTCGTCATGCAGTACATTCAGGTTAAAAAATGTCCAGCCTGTTGTCGGATCAAAACCGAAGCAGGCATTCGAGGGATGACGGATCGGAATTTTGCGGTCAAACCATAGCCGCGTTGCCAGCACATCAATTGCCCCCAGATTCGTCAACTCTCGGAACTCTCGGTAATTTTGCAGCGTTGGACTACCTGAGACAATCTTTTTCATGCCACTAACGCTAACGCCAAAAATCACTGCGTCTGCTTCAAAGACTTCATTACCACAGACAACTTCCTTTGCCTCGCCTGTGCTGTCGAGGAGGATGTCGCTCACCCGCTTGTTGGTCAGTACCTTGCCACCAAGTTTCTCAATGCGTTCAACCCAAGGCTTAAATATCATTTCCCCAACTGTTCCCCGGCACCAAACCACATCAAAGTTGGGTTGGTGAGCGAGGATGAAGTAGTAAAGCATCCCCAAGGCGGCGGCGGCTGAACACTGTTCCCCTGGAGCAAATAAGCCGACTAGCAGCATCGGCTCGAAGGAATCTTTGTAGAGTCGAGCAGAAACACCAAACTGTTTGAACAGTTCACGGGCGGTTACGAAGTCATAACGCCACCAAGCACTATCAGAATTGTCAAAATCGACTACAGCATAGAGCAGAGGTAAGGCAGAAAGGCGGTCAATCAGTGGCAACCGCTTGAACTGAGTGTAGAGAAAGGTTCCCAATGGTGTGGGAAGTAACGGCTCGTTTTGAAATATGGGCGATTCGACTTCCAGTCCTGCTGGTGAATATTGGGAGGATCGGGTAAATGGGGTGAAGGGATTTAGTCCCAACTTTTGCACTAGGGAAAAGATATTGCTGTAGGGATACCAAAAGCCATGAATACCGCCCTCTACCGAGCGTCCACCCGCTGTTTTCCAACCTGCCACTAATCCACCGGGGTAGGAACTAGCTTCTAAGAGCGTGACATCGTACCCTTGAGAGGTTAGGTGGTAGGCTGCGCCTAATCCAGCCCAACCAGCACCGACGACTACTACCCGTTTCTGTTCTGACGCTTCCGTCATCCTTTACCTCGTGATTCTCTTTTTTCAGGATGCCATGATTGATGGTGCGCTATGACGATGGAGTTGAGCGAGGCTGCCCATTGCTTCAAACACTATAAATTTAATGCGATCACCTCTATTTCTAAAGAAGCGATCGCACAAACTTTTCGATATCCGAAAGCGGAAGGTTAGTTACCTTTTGAAGCCTATTCCTCCTCTTCGTCACCTTGACTGGAGGGAAGCTCTTCCTCACCTTGACTGGAGAGAGGCTCTTCCTCACCTTGAACAGAGGAAGGCACTAATGCAACAGCCGCGATCGCATCATCTTCATCTAACCGCTGTACTCTTACCCCAGTTGCCATCCTAGATTGCGGTGAAATTGCACCAATCACTTGACGAATGATGATACCTCGACTAGTGACCATCATTAGCTCATCCCCTTCATTGACCACCATCAGCGACGATAGTTTGTCTTTGGGTAAACGGAACTTTGTTGCCAAAATTCCCATTCCTGCACGATTTTGCAGCCGGAATTGTTTAACAGGTACTCGCTTACCATAGCCACCCATCGTTACTACTAGCACCCAAGGGCCTTGTCCAGCCGTTTCTACCAACTCCCCACCACTGAGTTCTGCGCCATTGAGGTCTTCGATCTCCTCCTCTGACTCCGCCTCATTGACAGGTGCAAGACTAGCAACAACTTGACCCGGTAGAATGTCCATGCTGATCAACACATCATCGCGTTTCAGCTTCATTGCCTTAACGCCGCGTGTAGCCCGACCGAGGGGACGTAGTTGGTCGTGGTCAGTCTTGAAGTGAATCGCCATCCCCTGACGTGACCCAATGATGATGCTGTCTGCTTCTGTGGCAAGACGTACCCACCGTAATTGGTCACCTTCTTCTAGAGAGATTGCAATCAACCCATTGGCTCTGATATTACCAAAGGCATCTAGTGCTGTTTTTTTGATGTAACCCTTCTGGGTCAACATCACTAGATATTCATGGTCGGTAAACTCCGACACTGGCACAATCGAGGTGATTTTTTCATTACGGGGAATCGGCAACATCTGCACAATTGGCACTCCCCGTGCGGTGCGAGATGCTGCTGGGATTTGGTACGCTCTCAAACAGTAGACCACACCGCGATCGCTAAAGAACAAAAGGCTATCGTGATCACAGCAAGTCAGGAAATGCTCAACCCCGTCATCCTCTTTCATTCGAGTGCCTGCCTTGCCGCGCGTTGCTCTCGCTTGTGCAGCAAAGTCGTTAACTGGCATCCGCTTGATGTAACCTTGCTCAGTAAGCAGAATGACGGCTTTTTCATTGGCAATCAGGTCAATGTCACCAAGTTCACCTTCAACCTGCTGAATTACCGTGCGTCGTGGTGTAGCGTGGGTGGTTTTAAGCTGACCCACTTCCGTTTCAATAATTTCTAGGATGCGACTTCTGTTGGCAAGGATGTCCTGCAAGTCAGCAATCCGAACTTGTAACTCATTGTGCTCCGCATGAATCTTCTCTGCTTCCAGCGCTGTCAAGCGTCGCAACTGCATTTGTAAAATAGCATCAGCTTGCGGTTCGGAAAGACCATAGACTTCCATCAACCCGACTTTCGCCGTCGGTGCATCAGCGGCGCTGCGGATGAGTTCAATAATCGCATCCAGGTTATCAAGAGCAATCAATAACCCTTGCAGTAAATGGTCGCGTTCTTCTGCTTTCCGCAGTTCGTACTGAGTCCGTCGCGTAATCGTCTCAATGCGAAAATCTAAGAAAACTTCCAAAAACCGCTTAAGCGTCAGTAGCTGCGGTTCATTTCGCACCAACGCCAGCATATTCGCCCCAAAGTTCATCTGTAGGGGCGTTTGCTTGTAGAGGTTGTTGAGGACAACACGGGGATAGGCGTCGCGCTTGAGTTCTATGACGATTCGCATCCCGTCGCGATCGCTTTCGTCCCGAATATCCGAAATGCCCTCTAGCCGCTTTTCGTTGACCATTTCGGCAATCTTCTCAATCATCCCTGCCTTATTCGTTTGGAAAGGAAGCTCAGTGATGATGATTGCTTCTTTGTCAGGACGCCCACGATGTTCAATCGTTTCAATCTCAGCGACACCCCGCATCGTAATCGAACCGCGACCCGTAGTGAAGGCTTCTTTAATCCCAGTGGTTCCTAGAACCTGACCGCCTGTTGGAAAGTCAGGGCCAGGAACATACCGCATTAACTCTATATCTGTAATCTCTGGATTGTGGATGAGCGCCACTAAGCCATCAATCAATTCTCCCAAGTTGTGAGGCGGGATATTGGTTGCCATCCCCACGGCAATCCCGGAAGATCCATTGAGCAGTAACTGAGGCACACGCGCCGGTAAGACAGTTGGTTCTTGTTGCGAACCATCAAAGTTATCGATGAAGTCTACCGTTTCTGACTCAATATCCTGCAACAGGGCGTCTGTAGCTAAAGCACGCAAGCGACACTCTGTATAACGCATTGCGGCTGGTGGGTCGTTGTCAACCGAGCCAAAGTTCCCATGTCCGTTAATCAGAGGCGATCGCATCGAGAACTCTTGAGCCATCCGCACTAAGGCATCATAAACAGCAGTATCTCCATGAGGGTGATACTTACCTAGCACTTCTCCCACAACACGAGCACACTTCCGGAACGGTCGGTCTGGCATCAGACCTAGCTCATGCATTGCATAGAGAATCCGCCGATGTACCGGCTTGAGACCATCCCTAGCATCTGGCAGTGCCCGACCCACAATTACGCTCATCGCGTATTCCAGGTAAGACTGAGACATCTCGTTCCGCAGATTCGTCGGCACAATCCGCTCTTGGGAGGTACTCATAGAACGAAAAACTCCATTAAAATCAAGAATGTGGCAGAAAAAAGCCGAAAAGCTGCAAAAAATGCCGCTTTTCACTCGAATATTTGCCAAAAATTAGTAGTTTCTTTTAAAATTTTAACACAATTCCAAACCCCTCAGCCGGAGCAACGGCTGGGAGAAACGTTATATGGAATACAAGTGCTAATTCGCAATCCTATTCAATCGGCACTCTATACTAAAGTCTGAATTATGAGTCCAAAAGGGAGCGAGAGATGGCCTCCATCCGCGAGTTGCATAGACAGCTCATTCGCAAAGAACGTTCGGCTGTCGAAATCACCCAAGAAGCCCTAGACCGGGTTCAGGAGCTAGAGCCGAAATTACATAGCTTTTTGCACGTCACCTCAGAACACGCCCTAGAGCAGGCGCGTCAAGTGGATGCCAAAATCGCCGTTGGGGAAGAAATTGGGCTATTGGCAGGGATTCCGATTGGAATCAAAGACAATATGTGTACCAAGGGAATTCCTACCACCTGTGCTTCCCGAATTCTGGAAAATTTTGTGCCGCCTTACGAGTCAACCGTGACCCAAAAGCTCAAAGACGCTGGCGCAGTAATGGTGGGTAAAACCAATCTTGATGAATTCGCGATGGGCAGTTCTACGGAAAACTCTGCCTATCAAGTCACCGCAAATCCTTGGGATTTAGATCGGGTGCCAGGAGGTTCCTCAGGAGGTTCAGCCGCTGCAGTAGCAGCACAAGAATGTGCTGTTGCCCTTGGTTCTGATACAGGTGGTTCAATTCGTCAACCTGCCTCGTTCTGCGGTGTTGTTGGTCTAAAACCTACCTATGGTTTGGTTTCCCGTTATGGTCTTGTTGCTTATGCGTCTTCTTTGGATCAAATTGGGCCACTAGCGCGAACGGTAGAAGATGCGGCAATTTTGCTCAGTGCGATCGCAGGTTATGACCCCAACGATGCTACTAGCTTGAAAGTCGAAATCCCTGACTATGCCAAGATACTTCAACCCGATCTGCGACCCAGAGGACGGCTGAGAGTTGGCATCATAAAAGAAACCTTTGGTGAAGGCTTAGACCCTGCTGTTGAACAGGCTGTTACTAAAGCGATCGATCAGCTACAAAGCTTGGGTGCAGAAATTCATGTCATTTCTTGTCCCCGGTTCCGCTACGGGTTGCCAACCTACTACATCATTGCTCCTAGTGAGGCATCAGCAAATCTTGCTCGTTACGATGGTGTCAAATATGGCAAGCGTGTTCCTGACGCCGAAAATCTCCTCTCGATGTACACCAAAACTCGTGCCGCTGGATTTGGTGCAGAAGTCAAACGCCGGATTATGCTAGGCACCTATGCCTTGTCGGCTGGTTACTACGATGCGTATTACCTGAAAGCGCAAAAAGTTCGCACTTTAATCAAACAAGACTTTGAGGCAGCCTTTGAAAAAGTAGATGTCTTAGTCTGTCCCACTTCTCCCACAACAGCATTTAAAGCTGGGGAAAAGACAGAAGACCCTTTGAGTATGTATCTCTCTGACCTGATGACCATCCCCGTAAACCTCACAGGTTTACCAGGGTTAAGTGTACCTTGTGGCTTTGATGACAATGGATTACCGATTGGAATGCAGCTAATTGGCAAAGTGTTGCGTGAAGATCAGTTATTTCAAGTCGCCTATGCCTACGAGCAATCGACTAGCTGGCATCTACGCAAGCCTCAGTTCTAAGCTGATGTATGGCTCAGTAGGGAAAAAGAGGGGCATTAAGGAATCTTTCTTCCCTCTCCCCTGGCTTGGAGAAGGAATCGTTCTTCCCGCAAGCCCCTTCCCCTGACTTGGAGCAAGAAGTCTAATCTTGATCGAGCTTAGATAATTCGACGATCCATACACTAGGTGTAGGGTTTAGATTTAATTAGTAACGCTACCTATAGAATTTGGGTATCAGCCCATCGTCGTTGAAAAGCCTCGAAACGGCTGAGTTTTCCGATAAGCCTGAACAATCTAGATAAATCTATGTCTTTCGTTGGGTTACATATTCATAGTGACTACAGCTTGCTTGATGGAGCTTCTCAGTTACCACAACTGGTAGATCGAGCAGTTGAGTTGGGAATGCCCGCGATCGCACTTACCGATCATGGTGTCATGTACGGCGCGATCGAACTCATCAAAGTCTGCCGTGGTAAAGGCATTAAGCCGATTATCGGCAACGAGATGTATGTAATCAACGGTGACATCGAAAAGAAGGGGCGTTATCGCAAGTATCACCAAGTTGTTTTAGCGAAAAACACGCACGGCTACAAGAACTTAGTCAAGCTGACTACAATTTCTCACCTCCAAGGGTTTCAGGGAAAAGGCATTTTTGCTCGCCCTTGTATTAATAAAGAACTACTTGAGCAGTATCACGAGGGTTTGATTGTTACGAGTGCTTGCTTGGGAGGTGAAGTTCCCCAAGCGATTCTCAAAGGTGACATGAAGCTTGCGCGTGAAGTTGCTCAATGGTACAAAGAGGTCTTTAAAGAAGATTACTATTTAGAAATTCAAGACCACGGTTCTATAGAAGACCGCCTTGTTAATGTTGAGATTGTCAAAATTGCCCGTGAGCTAGGCATTAAAATCATTGCAACGAATGACTCTCACTTTATCTCCTGCTACGACGTAGAAGCACACGACGCTTTGCTGTGTATTCAGACTGGCAAGCTAGTGATCGAAGAAAAGCGGATGCGCTATAGCGGTACGGAGTATCTCAAGTCAGCGCAAGAGATGGCGCGGCTGTTCCGAGATCATTTGCCAGATGATGTGATCAAAGAAGCGATCGCAAATACTCTCGAAGTTGCCAATAAAATCAAACCCTATGAAATCATGGGGGAACCTCGTATCCCCAATTACCCGGTTCCTAACGGTCATACCGCCGATACTTATCTAGAAGACGTTACCTGGGAAGGACTACTAAACCGCGTTGGATGTCGCGTTCGCAGTGAAATTGACCCCATTTATCGAGAGCGACTGGAATATGAGCTAAAAATGATGCAACAGATGGGGTTTTCCACCTACTTTTTGGTAGTTTGGGACTACATCAAATATGCCAGAGATCAGGGCATTCCTGTTGGACCAGGTAGAGGTTCAGCAGCGGGTTCTCTTGTGGCTTATGCCCTAAAAATTACCAACATTGACCCAGTTCATCATGGTCTTCTTTTCGAGCGCTTTCTAAATCCTGAGCGGAAATCAATGCCAGATATTGATACCGATTTCTGCATTGACAGACGCGACGAAGTGATTGACTACGTTACCCGTAAGTACGGCAAAGAGCGAGTCGCACAAATTATTACCTTTAACCGCCTAACATCAAAAGCTGTCCTAAAAGATGTGGCAAGAGTGTTAGACATTCCCTACAAAGAATCTGACCAAATGGCAAAGCTCATCCCTGTAGTTCGGGGTAAGCCAACGAAGCTTTCGGTGATGATTTCTGATAAAACGCCAGCGCCAGAGTTTAAAGAAGCTTATGAGAAAGACCCCAGAATTCAGCGCTGGGTGGATATGGCAATGCGGATTGAGGGAACAAACAAAACGTTTGGGGTTCATGCGGCGGGTGTTGTCATTTCCTCAGAACCACTAGATGAAATTGTCCCTCTGCAAGTAAATAATGAGGGTGCAGTTATCACTCAGTATTTTATGGAAGACCTAGAATCACTGGGACTTCTGAAAATGGATTTCTTGGGTTTGAGAAACCTAACAACTATTCAAAGAACCGCAGATTTAATCAAGAAAAATCAAAATATTAGTCTTGATTTAGATCAGTTGCCACTTGATGAAATTAGGGCATTGAAGATTTTGGCAAAAGGGCAGATTAACAAAAAGCCCGTAGATATCAAAAAAACATATCAGGTTTTGGAGAAAGGTGAGTTAGAAGGCATTTTTCAATTGGAATCATCTGGAATGCGTCAGGTTGTACGAGACCTAAAACCAGATAGTATCGAAGACCTTTCTTCAATTTTGGCACTTTACCGCCCTGGACCTCTAGATGCTGGTCTAATTCCTAAGTTTATTGACCGTAAACATGGGCGAGAAAAAGTAGAGTATCAACACCCTCTATTAGAGCCAATTTTGCAAGAAACTTATGGCACACTTTGCTATCAAGAGCAAATCATGAAAATGGCTCAAGATTTAGCAGGGTATTCTCTTGGTCAAGCAGACTTACTTCGCAGAGCGATGGGTAAGAAGAAGGTTTCTGAGATGCAAAAACATCGAGAAACCTTTATTGATGGTTCGGCAAAAAATGGAGTTTCTAAACGAGTAGCTGAACAATTGTTTGAGCAAATGATTTTATTTGCTGAATATTGTTTGAGTTATGAAACAGAAGTCCTAACGGTTGAATATGGCTCAATGCAAATTGGTAAAATTGTTGAGGAAGAAATTGAGTGTACTGTGTACAGTGTTGATAACAATGGTTATGTGTACACGCAACCGATCGCACAGTGGCATAACCGAGGACAGCAAGAAGTATTTGAATATAGTCTAGAAGACGGTTCTATTATTCGAGCCACGAAAGACCATAAGTTTATGACAGTTGATGGTCAGATGCTGCCTATTGATGAGATTTTTGAGCGAGGTTTGGAGCTAAAACAGCTAGAAGGGTTAGAAAAGCTTTGAGATATCCTAAGAGTTAGGACTATAACACTGTCTTAGAACATTAGGAGTCTGTGCAGGTGAAACTAGGAGTATTTTGCCAAAATCTGGGAAATCCAATAGTGTACTATCCTAGGCTGGCTAAAGCTACTGGTGGAGTGGCAGCTTCTATTTTGTTTTGGCAGCTTTTCCAATGGCAATCTAAATTAGGCAATTATAAGTCGTGGGTAAGAGTTACGATTGATGAAATTGAAAAGGAAACGGGTTTAACTCCTACTGAACAGGAACTAGCACGGCGTGAATTAGTAAAGCGATCGCTTTTAAAAGAACGGTTAGTTACTGAGCATTTTGATACTCTAGAGTTTTGTCCGGACATTGATGCTCTTGAGAAGCAATTAAACGATTGTTGGATGGAAGCTTTTCATGTCCCTTCTTTCAATCCAAAGGATGAGGTTAGTTTACAAAAGTCTAGTTTTGATAAACCTGACTTGGTAAATAATCAAAATAATTTAGATTCAGTCGTAACAACAGAGACTATTGTAGAGGCGGTGAAGCCTACGAAAGTAGAGAAGAATGGCTATTCCGCATTGAGTCGTCATACACCAACAACAGAACAATCCGGCACTGGCTTTGATTCTTCATCAACACATACCGCTGTTGAAGTGGTTGATAACGCTTGTAAGACAACTCGAATCACTAAAACTGATCGATTTTTTCCAGTTCAACGTCAGCCAATTGCCGTGAAAGTTAGCCCTAATTATCAATTTAGTGGGCCTTGGGAGACTATTGAGCAATTTGAGGAGTTTCAGAGAGCTTTATTAGAGTACGCAAAGAATCTGGGGTTTAATAGCCCTTCTGGATGGGTATTTAAAATAGTTGATGACATAACAAAAGGCTTGGTGTCCCCGTTCTGGGATGAATTTGTCTCAGGAATTCCCCTAGGAGAAAGCCAAAAAGTTAAGCGTGACTGGGAAATTGAGCCAGGTGTTCCCTATCCTGCCTTTGAGGAGGAGCATACTCAGTATTATGTCCACAAAGGAGAACCGTTAGAGGTAGCTGTATCAAAAGCGCGTTCAGATCTGAGGAATCCAGTGATTGGGAAAGACTTGTGGGAAGGATTCTTGAGGAAATGCGATCGCATTGCTGATGATGCAATACGAGCAAAGAAATTAGGAGTAGCAACCCCCTATTTACCACCCTCCTTTAGTAATAAACCTCAAATCACCAAAGAAAGTGTAATTACTAAGCTTTCGGCTATTACACCTAAATTTTCCCTGGCACCGTCCAGTGCTGAATCCCTAGCACAGCGAAGTCTAGAATCACAGGAAATTAAGGATGAAAATCCGGAACCAGTCGCTGATGCTCCTAGCCTTTCTGCTTTGCAAGAAGTCTATAAAACTCCTATGGGTCGAACTTTAGTTCAAAAGCAAATTGCTGAACATCCAGAATGGGGATATGGGATTGTTGATGACCAAGTAGTAGACTTACTTCCCTTCTAGTGAGGTAAAAATGGAGCGAATTAGTAATATTGATGCATTTCTTTTAGGACGGTCTCCTCTTTCAGAACAGGAAAGAAACAAACTGCGTTGGGCAAGATATCAGCAACAGAAAGAGGATGGATATCAACAGTTAGCTGAACTGTGTAGTTTAGGAGAGTACGAGCTAGCTAAGCAACTTGCCAATCGAAATCCTAGTTGGGGGTATGAAGTAGTTAATGGAGCTGTCATGGAGAGGACTGATTAGCATTATAGTAGCTACTAACCCATCAGGAAAAAGTAACGTTAATCAAACAAGGCTAGTAACTCCCAAAAGTCCAGATGCTGAGTTTCTATCCAAAAGCTTGCTTCATTAGCTTGTTTGAGATGCAACAGAGAAATATCAGATAGACCTCTAGCTTCAAGCTCACAAAGAAGCATTTCCCAATTTTGCTCAAAAAAGGGAACCTGTTCAAGTTTCTGGCTTCTAATTTCTTCTGCCGACTGAATTTGATTAGGACTTCCGAATAAGCCAGGTAATTTTAAATCTCTAGAGAAGTTTCTAGCTTCCTTGTGGTTCATAGAAATTCAAAAAAGATTTAGCTGTATAGGTAGCTGCTCGATGTTGTTCCAAGGTAAGGGTGGAACTGGGGCACCTTGCTGTTCAAGCAACTGCTGGAAGTGACGCGCATTTCCAGGAGAATATTTCTCAATGGGGCAGTGGACAAAAAAGTAGATACGCTTACCTAAGCGCAACCACTGATCAACTAAAGTAATCCATTCTTCCATAAATGGCTGATTCACCTTTTGGTCAGGATGGCTGATAAAGCGCACTAGACTAAACGGTGCGGTAACAACAGGTTGCACTGGCACCTTTGGTTTTCGCGGTTCTACTGGTTGCTGTCCGTAGATAGCTGACCCACTGTAGGCAGGTCGGGTATCCAACACCACTCGTCCGACACCCAGTTGTTCCAAAACTGTATTGAGATTACTAGCGTAGGGTTCCTTGAACCAATCCGGGTGACGAACTTCAACGGCTAGCGGTGCTTCACTCCGTGGCCAAGCATCCAGAAAGGCAGTAAGGTCTTCTAGTAAAGCGGGTTCATAGCTAGGTGGTAGTTGGGCAAAGATTGGGCCCAGGTGCTTACCTAAACTCTGCATTTGCTCCAAAAACTCTAAGGCACCGGAAATTGAGGGTTGCAAGCAGCCGTTGTGAGTTAACTGGCGCGGCAACTTTGGGCAAAGTTCAAAACCAGGTCGCATCTGTGATGCCCACTGTGCAACAGTCTCCTGATTAGGTGCTGAGTAAAATGTTGTATTGCCTTCAACTGCGGTGAAACGTTGGCTGTAAAGGTTTAAAAATTCTGCGGCTTTACTTCCTTTGGGATAAAGGTCGCCAACCCAACTTTTATGACCCCAAACAGCGCACCCGATGAAAAAGCTCATATTAATAGGTCACAGCCTCTTTCATCAATCAGAACTTGCAGTTTACCACGACTTCCAGAAGTCAGGAGTTTTGAATAACTCTACAAAAGGAGGCTTTGAAAACGACGGCAAGTTGACCTTTAAGTATTTTTGGTTCAACCGATCAAGGATAGACTCAGCCTGATACACTTCCTCATCCGTACCCTCTACCATGACTAGATACTCGCTGCTTGAGTATCGTTCAAAATCAACTCCAGCTTCGTCTTCGGGAGTCCCCATCCCAGCTAAAACCCTAATTAATCCACCACTTGCAGCACCAATCCCAGTTCCCGCCACAGTCGCCAGTAGAGGCGTTCCCCAAGTTCCAACAGCTAAGACAAGACCAACTTCCGGCATCAATAAAAGACCCAAACCCGCGAAGCAGCCACCAACCGCACCCAACAGGCTACCTACGATTGTTGCTGCCATCGCCCCCATTTCTTCTTGAGAGTTGTCCTCATCCAAGTCATTGAACTTAGTGTTACTAAGCTTCTCTTCGTAGTCTGCGTCTTTAGATTCTAAAGGAACAATAGAAATATGAGGAGTTGGAACTCCAGCACGCTTTAGTTCGTTGAAAACCTGTTCTGCATCTGGGCGGTTAGCAAATGTACCAACAGCGCATCTGTGTTGACCTAAAACCATTTCTTCCTCCTTCTGCAATATGCACAGGCATTATGCAGAGGCGAAGTGACTGTGCATTTAGTTACAGTACAATTAGGTGCATTCTTGAATAAGTGAAAGCCTCTACCAATCTCTTTTTAGTCAAAATCTAACCAAGCAAATCAAAGTCGCCAAGATTCTCAATGTATCTATAAAGTTTTTGACAAATTTAGATCTTGTCTTGCAGAATTCTTTAAGCTTGATTACGTCTGTAACTTGACAGTACCCAACTCTCGACCGCTTAACCTTACTCAGGCTCAACTTGAAATTTGGGCAGTTCAGGCGCAAATCCAAAGCAAGTGGGGTCAACTACCAGAATATATTCCTCTACTTGCCCAAGCTAACCCGTCCTGGTTCGCTCTACAAATCCAGTGTACTAATGGTCAAGTTCATCAGTTTGGCAACATTACGCTGTCGTTTCCGTTGATGAGTGTCGTTAAACCGTTTGTGTTGCTATTTTTGCTGGAGCAATTAGGGGCAGAAGCTGTGTTTTCGCGTGTTGGCAGTGAGCCTTCTGACGAACCATTCAATTCTCTTAAGCAACTACAAGCAGATCAAGGATTACCACGTAATCCGATGCTTAACAGTGGTGCGATCGCCTTATCTTCGCTACTACCTGGTGAAAATGCTCACTCTCGTTGCGAAAGTCTTTGCCTGTGGCTCAATCATCACTCGAACTCTCAGCTATTTTTAGATGAGTCGATGCTGAGTTCTGTGCGTTCTGTACCCAATGAACGCAATCTTGCGATCGCAACGTTGCTATCTCAGTCTGGTTATCTAGATGACGTAGAACTTGCTTTAGATACCTACAATCACGTCTGCTGTTTGTCTGGAACCATTGCCGATTTAGCCAGTTTGGGGATGCTGTTAGCCCAAAGTCAAGGAAAAATCCAGCTAGAACACTGCCGAACCGTTAATACTTTAATGACTACCTGCGGCTTGTACCAAGCTTCTGGACGCTTTGCTGTAGAGGTGGGACTTCCTACTAAATCAGGAGTAAGTGGTGCAATGGTTTCTGTCGTGCCATCTCAAGGTGCGATCGCGTGTTACAGTCCTCCTCTCGATCAAGAGGGTAACTCTGTAGCTGGAGTATTTTTCTTGCAGCAACTTGCCCAAGCTCTGAATTTGAAGGGTTAGGAGGTGATTAAACACAATGGAAAATTATGGCTAGTGGAGTGTTATTAGTATTAATCTAAACTCCAGTAAAATAGAAGACTCGATATTTTAAGTAATCACTAATCACTAGTGGTTATTATCGCTATCCTCTAATTCAAAATGACTGCTATAGCTGATGAGCGCTAGAACACTGTTTGATAAAGTTTGGGATTTACATACTGTTGGTATTTTGCCTTCAGGTCAGACTCAACTATTTATTGGTTTACATTTAATTCACGAAGTTACCAGTCCTCAAGCGTTTGCGATGCTGCGAGAACGTGGACTGAAGGTGCTGTATCCCGATCGCACTATTGCTACCGTTGATCATATTGTTCCGACAGAAAACCAGGCTCGTCCTTTTGCTGATGTCTTAGCAGAAGAGATGATGCAATCGTTGGAGAATAACTGTAAAGATTACGGCGTAAGATTTTATAATATTGGCTCTGGCAGTCAAGGCATCGTTCATGTGATTGCACCTGAACAGGGTTTAACCCAGCCAGGAATGACAATCGCTTGTGGGGATTCTCATACATCAACTCATGGCGCATTTGGCGCGATCGCATTTGGCATTGGCACCTCTCAAGTCCGTGATGTCCTAGCCTCCCAAACCCTAGCGCTATCTAAGCTTAAGGTTCGCAAAATTGAAGTCAATGGCAAATTGTCCCCTGGCGTTTATGCCAAAGATGTAATTCTCCATATCATCCGTACCCTTGGTGTGAAAGGTGGCGTTGGCTACGCCTATGAATTTGCTGGTACTACCTTCGAGCAGATGAGTATGGAAGAGCGAATGACTGTCTGTAATATGTCCATTGAGGGTGGCGCTCGTTGTGGGTATGTGAACCCAGATGAAGTGACATTTGAATACCTCAAGGGCAAAGATTTTGCTCCCAAAGAGGCAGAGTGGGATAGGGCGATTAGCTGGTGGAACAGCCTCCGCAGTGATGAGGATGCTGTTTATGATGATGTCGTCACCTTTGATGCGGCTGAAATTGCACCCACCGTCACTTGGGGAATTACGCCAGGGCAAGGAATTGCAGTGAATGAAGTGGTTCCTGTTGCCGATACCCTACCAGAATCAGAAAAAGCGATCGCGCAAGAAGCCTATCGCTACATGGACTTCACGCCAGGAACACCAATTCAAGGTACAAAAGTTGATGTCTGCTTTATCGGTAGCTGTACCAATGGACGCATCAGCGACTTACGAGAAGCTGCCAAATTTGCCCAAGGTAAGCACGTGGCCCAAGGAGTCAAAGCCTTTGTTGTCCCTGGTTCAGAACGGGTGAAAAAGGAAGCGGAAGCAGAAGGACTCGACAAAATCTTTGTGGAAGCGGGGTTTGAGTGGCGAGAACCAGGATGCTCGATGTGTCTTGCGATGAATCCTGACAAACTTCAGGGTACCCAGTTGAGTGCATCTTCCTCTAACCGTAATTTCAAAGGGCGTCAGGGTTCGTCTACGGGACGCACACTGCTAATGAGTCCGGCAATGGTGGTTGCGGCTGCGGTGAGAGGTGAAGTAGCTGATGTTCGAGAGTTGTTGTAACCATTAACTCCTAAATGACGATTCTCAATGAATATAAGCAAGAAATTCTTGACTTCTACCAGGCAAGAACTAGCTATGACAATGATTTCACTTATCGTCGAGCTATCCCTCTCGTTGAGTTAGCGCAACTACAACCAGGACAACATATCTTAGATGTCGCAACAGGAACAGGTATAGTTGCGATCGCGGCATCTGAGATTGTTGCTGAAGGTAAAGTAATTGGAGTGGATTTTACTCCAGGAATGCTTGAGCAAGCGCGACGGAAAATTGAAGCCGCAGGGTTAGAAAACATTGAATTGATTGAAGCCGATGTCGAAGCGATTGCTTTCGAGGATGAACGTTTCGATGCGATTTTCTGTGCTACAGCAATTGTGTTACTCAGTAATATTCCTGCGGCGTTACAAAGTTGGTATCGCTGGCTCAAAAATGGTGGAGTTGTCGCCTTTTCCTGTTGGTCTACAACATCATTTTTTACGCCTGTCATTACTAAAGTCTGCGCCAAGTACGGCTTTTCGCTGCCAAATCTTCACGAGCCGCTTGGAAGTCCTGAAAAGTGTTACACCTTGCTTCAAGAAATAGGGTTTCATGATATCGCGATAAAAACTGAGCAATATGGCAGTTACCTTAGTCTCGATGAAGCGAAAAACTACTGGAAAGGCAAATGGCTTTATGCAAATGGTCATCCTCTGTTGCATCTATCAGAAGAACAAATCGAGCAATTGAAGGCAGAATTCCAGGCAGAAATTGAAACATTAGCGACAGAGCAAGGCGTTTGGCACGAAAATACAACGTTTTTTGTAATTGGTAAAAAGTAAGCGAAGAGGACTAGATTAATGAGTCAAGTACAAATAGTTTCAGGTCGGGGAATTCCTTTAGTAGGCAATGATATTGATACAGATCGCATTATCCCCGCTCGTTTTTTGCGCTGTGTCACCTTTGATGGTTTGGGAGAACAAGCGTTTGCCGACGATCGTGTGCAAGCGAAAGGGGAACATCCCTTTGATCAGCCACAGTATCAAGGAGCGAATATCTTAGTTGTTAACGGCAACTTTGGCTGTGGTTCCTCACGAGAACACGCGCCTCAAGCTTTGGCAAAATGGGGAATCCAAGCGGTTGTGGGAGAGAGCTTTGCCGAGATTTTCTTTGGTAACTGTGTTGCGATCGGGATTCCTTGTGTAACGGCTGAACCTATTACACTCAAGCAGTTACAGGCAATCCTCAAAGACAATCCCCAAGCTTCGATAACTGTGGATTTAGACGCAATGCAAGTCCATTGTGGAGACTTCCAAGCTTCTGTATCGATGGGTGAGGGTTCACGGCAGATGTTAACAACAGGCACCTGGGATACTTGTGGACAATTGCTTGCTCAAATTGACCCGATTCGAGCTACGGTGGCTAAATTGCCGTATGTAGATTGGGGAAGTCGAGTTGTGGCAACATCTAATTCCTGAAAGCCTGATTTTGTCGTCTAGTAACTTCTGTAGGGGCGCACAGCTGTGCGCCCCTACCCTACAGGATTCCAAGAGATATGGGAATCGATACCAATGGGCATTACTAAGTCCGTACAGCGTGTTGAAGTGCGTAAGTCCTCATCTGTAGCCTGAGAGCCAGACATTAGAAATCTTCTAGTAGCCACTCCGAGGCACGTTCACCCAACTCAATCGGAATACTAACGGCTTTACCCAAGCGTGGACGCTCACGAGTTTCCCGAATATAGTTTTGCACTTGTGTCGCGCTTCCCCAAGCGTGCAGATAATTAGCAACTGTATTGAGATGCTCTAGGTACTCGGCTTCCGAGAGTGGGAAAGACACCTGTTCTAAGTACTTCCACATGACTTGAACGAAGATTTTTCCCTGAGTTCGTCGTATTTGAATGTCATAAGAGTATCCCCACTTGTTGAGCAGGAGTTGGCGCAAGTCCTGTCCTGTCATAACCCTCTTTGCCTAAGTTTTTGTTTACATTTCGTCACAAATACGACGCTTTTTAACTTTATGATACGGTGTAAAAGAATGTAATAATACCTATATCTGAAGCCGTAAATCCTTTGACTGAAAGGATTTTGGCGACCCTGTTGACAGTTAGATTACTCTACATTATGAGAGCAGGGTTTAAGAAGTTCTGGAAATATTTCCAGAGTTGTTAAAAAAAATATACCCTTAGGCGTTCAGTTATGGCTCAAGTTTCTGGCTCAGCAGATGTTCCCGATATGGGGCGTCGTCAATTTATGAACCTCTTGGCGTTTGGTACGATTACCGGAACAGCTTTAGGAGCGCTCTATCCAGTTATTAAGTTCTTCGTTCCACCTTCGGCAGGCGGTGGTGGCGGCGGTGTCACGGCTAAAGATGCGTTGGGCAATGACATCGTTGTCAGCGACTTCTTAGCCAATCACAGTGCTGGCGATCGCACTCTGGCTCAAGGCATCAAAGGTGACCCGACCTATGTTGTTGTTACCGAAGACCAATCGATTGGCAACTATGGTTTGAACGCTGTCTGCACCCACTTGGGATGTGTGGTGCCTTGGAATAGCAACGAGAATAAGTTCAAGTGTCCCTGTCATGGTTCTCAGTACGATAACACTGGTAAGGTAGTACGGGGACCAGCACCTCTGTCTTTGGCATTGGTTCACGCCACTGTCACCGAAGACGACAAGCTTTCCCTCACGCAGTGGACAGAAACTGATTTTCGCACTGGCGAAGACCCTTGGTGGGTTTAATTCAATTCGGACTTAGGGCATCGGGACTGGAGATTAAGGATTGGGGAAGAAGTCTTGAACAAAGCAGAGCAAGTATTGACGATATCCTTTTCCTTAACGCTCCAGCCTCGATGCTTTAATCCTTGTCTCTTCCATCCTTAATACCCAATCCCTCTTCGAGTTTTTTGCTTTAAAAGATGAGAACACCTTCTTTATCGGTGATGTACAACTTCCTCAACAAGCGGGTAATCACCAGAACCGTTGTGCTGGCTTTGGCAACCCTGGCATTATTCTTCGTTAGTGATATTACGCTTCCTCAGTCAGCTAGTGCATACCCCTTCTGGGCACAGGAAACCGCGCCAGAAACTCCCCGCGAACCGACGGGACGGATTGTTTGTGCCAACTGCCACTTGGCAGCGAAACCTACAGAAGTCGAAATTCCCCAGTCCGTTTTGCCAGATACGGTATTTGAGGCTGTGGTGAAGATTCCCTACGACCTAAACGCACAACAGGTTTTGGGTGATGGCTCCAAAGGCGGCTTAAATGTCGGTGCAGTGGTAATGTTACCAGAAGGCTTCAAGATTGCCCCTGAAGACCGAATTCCTGAGGAGATGAAGGAAAAGGTTGGCGGCGTTTACTTCCAACCTTACAAAGAAGACCAGGAAAACGTTGTCATCGTTGGTCCACTACCCGGTGAACAGTACCAAGAAATTGTTTTCCCTGTCCTATCTCCTGATCCAAACACGGATAAAACAGTTCGCTTTGGTAAGTATCCTGTTCATATCGGCGCTAACCGTGGTCGTGGTCAGGTTTATCCGGCTGGTAACAAGAGCAATAACACCATCTACAATGCCTCGAAAGCGGGTCAAATTTCTCAGATTAGTAAGCTGGAAGATGGTGGCTATGAAGTCACGATTCAAACAGCAGACGCTGGGGCAGTTGTTGATGCAATTCCCGCAGGTTTGGAGTTGATTGTATCTGAAGGGCAGGACGTTACTGCTGGTGAAGCTCTGACGAATAATCCTAATGTTGGTGGATTTGGTCAAGCGGATGCTGAGGTTGTCTTGCAAAGTCCAGCACGAATTAAGTGGTTAATGGTATTCATCAGCGGGATTATGCTGTCCCAAGTGTTCCTGGTGCTGAAGAAGAAACAAATTGAGAAAGTTCAAGCGGCTGAAATGAACTTCTAAGTTCTCGGCTAAATTACAAGTTGTAGGACAAGCTGAACGGCTTGTCCTTTTTTATTGAATCGTTCAATTTTTTGCCTAAGTTAACGCGATCGCATTATTGCTTTTTTCGGTTATCCGTTAGCTATCTCGAATTGCTGCTGCTGTTGCCAATGTTTCTGCACCTTGTTGCATGGCTTCAATATCGGACGCTGACCAAGAACGAGTATCCTGGCAGTGATGGGCGACGAGTAATCCCCACAATCGACCATGATTAAGGACTGGCACGACTAAGTTGGCGCGAACCTGCATATTTCGTAAGAAGTCTCGGTGGCAAGCTTGGATGGGTTCTGTTTCTATATCTGCGATCGCTCTTACTCGTCCGGCTTGGTACATGGCGGCGTATTCACCATTGAAACACTCATCGGGCCCGGTTGTTCCGAAGATAGAGAACTCGCTAGAACTTAAGGACTCGAATGTAACTCGTCCTTCCCATTCGCGGTAAAAGTAGTATAAGACTACGCGATCGACCTGAAGAGAATTTCTTAATTTGTCGGTGGTTTCTTGGACTACTGTATCTCTTGCAAGAGTGGCAGCAAGGCGGTTAGCAACTCTTAGCAAATTTTGATCGGACATCAGCTCTGTGGGGACTCCTAGAGTAGTTTGTTGAACTTCTCTAATCATATAGAGTAGCTTTTGCTGTTTGGCTGAACCTCGGTTAGGGGAATATTTTAGTGTTAAGTTAGGTTGTATTCTTGAATACAAGAAAGTTTAGACTGGACGCGCTACTACGGTAGCTGATTAAGAGCCTATTCAATTAACTGGTTCCATTAGTTGACGAAGTTGCTAATTGACCCAAGCGCTTTAAGACCCTCAGAACGCAATACAAATCATTCCCAGGATTGAAGATGTAGAATAATCGAGAAAAGGCGTACTGAGGAGTCGGTTGTTTGACTAATTTGAGGAAAATGAAACTAGCCCCATTGGTAATTAGTCCGTAGATTGGTTTTTCGAGAGTAGGATTTGCCATCATATAGGCAAGTATCTGTGGTCTCCCGACTTCTATAGAAAACGCTGCTTTTTTTGACTCGATGACCAGTACCCAGAGCTGTTCTAATAAAGTCAACACATCCATCTCCCCCCTGATAATCAATCCATCATCTTCTGCTGAAATTTCTACAGCTTTCTCGGATTTGATGTGAAAGGGAGGTAAATAAAAGTCTGCTAAGTCCAGTAGGGGAGATAGCACGACCATTTTGACGGTATTTTCTAGCAGAGGAGGGTACTTGAGTAAATGGGAATAACTCGCCTTAACGCGGTCAAGTCGTTGCTTTTGGGAGTCGCTGATTTCTGGTAAGTTATCTTGCCACTCTCGGAAGAATTGGTCATTTTCAACGAAAGTTAGACCAAATTTTGTTTCTAAGTCATGTAGAGTGATGTCTCTAGCTGGAATGGTTTGAACCATAATCAATGCGGTAATGGAGAATGGTGCTTGCTTTCATTGGCTGGGTGAGAGTAAATCTACTAACTTTGCCTAATCCTCGGAATTTTCCTCACCTGAATTTTTGGTTGAGAATTTCATGCTTGCCCAAGTTAAGCTGTTTTCCTTCGTTGCGATCTGCGCTGACGCTCGAATCGCTAATGCTTCGCAAACGCAGCAGCGCTTCGCTATCGCTCTTACTCGTCCGGCTTCGTACATGGCGGCGTATTCACTATTGAAACACTCATCGGGTCTGGTTGAGCCGAAGATAGAAAACTCGCTAGAACTCAAAGACTCGAATGTAACTCGTCCTTCCCATTCGCGGTAAAAAGGGTTCTACTTGTTTGAAGTAAGAGTGGTTTGCCGTTGCTGCCAAATTTCTTGAAGTCTTGTAATTGCGTCTTCGGTGTAGCGGGTTGCTTCTTTGAGAATGGCTGTCCATAGGGTTGTGAGAGTTGGCAAGTTTTGGCAACCGCGAATTAGAGTACGACAAGCAGCAATCCACTGTTCTAATTTCCGGTAACTGATGAAGTAGCCGCCTCTTCCTTCGAGATGAACCCAAAGCACATGTTGCCATTTTTGCCAGTTAATGATGCGCTTGGGGTTAATCTTTAGATGTTTTGCGATTTGCTTGAGGCTGATTACGAAGGTGTTTGGGTTAATGCGATCTGCGCTTCGCAGCAGCGCTTCGCTATCGCGTAGAGGCGGCATGGTTCTTTCAATCTCTGGATAAATCACTGATGTTCAGTTACTGATGAACTGATGAGGCTTTAGTCTCTGGGAATGCTGTGGCGCAAAACGCTCATTACTTCGCCTGGGGTGGATGTTGGTTGCAGGGGACTCCAGGCGGTAACTTCGGCAAAACCGAGGCTGTAGAGGTGACGAATCGTACTGTGGACTCCGTTGGGAGAACCGATGAGCATCACTTTGATGTGTTCTTTCTTTGGGCGTGGTGTTGTGGGGAAGTCGGAGGAGGCAGGAGGAGTGGGGGCTTCGTTGGAATCTGGGAGAAATTCTTCCATTGGGTTTGCCTGGTTTTTGATTGAATAAGTGTCGCAAATTTGCGACAAACTCATCCTATATTTTTTGTCGCAATTCTGCAACATTTACTTCGTTATGAGCCTCTGACAAAATCTGAGGCATGGGAAAAGCAGGGCAAGCCCTTAAGCAGGTGTTAGAAACCTATGGCATTAGCCAAAATCGGCTAGCCGTGACGATGGAAGTTCGACGCTCGAATGTTAACCGTTGGGTCAATGAGGAGACAGATCCAGCGGCTGATGCCGTCCTTGAGATTCGGGATGGGCTTGAGAAGCTTAACCCAGATGCAGCGGAAGAATTTATCAGGTTGTACTTGGGACGATGACCACGTTAATGACTAATCTTCTTCATCTAACTCATTTCCTTCAGCAACAGATGAAGCCTCACTCTGCTCTTGAAGTAAGCCCTTCGGCTGTAGGAATGGAGGTAAGCCAGCTTCAAAAACCGCAGCAAATCTACCACGTACTAGTTCTTCTTTGCGGTGTTCACTAAGTTGATCAGCATCTTTACCATAGAAGGCATTTGTATCAAAACCTCTGTAGAGTGTGTCAAAACACTTCTTACAATCAGGCCACTGCGTAGTATTCTTATCTGCCGAGAAGAAGTTGAGAAGCTTTCTAGTAGATGTATGCCAATTATTATTAGCTGCATCTAATTCAATCTTTCGTGAACCAAAATACCATAGACATAGAAGCGAGAAGATTTTATCCTCAACGGTTTTAGCAACCTTAATTTTGTCGTTTCCTGGATTCAACGCTACAAATGTCCATAGACGTAAAGGATGATCAGATAGAGGTGCATCTACCTTGAGTACTTCCTTATCATATAGTCGATCCAAAAATGTTAGTAAATCATTAATGTCACCTAAATGTTCGTCTCTATATTGGAATTCTACTATCTTTCCAATACGAACCATAGCTTTCTGAAAAATGGCTTTGAATGCCCATTGCTCATCTTTCATCTTAGCTATCTCTTCTTGTGGCTTAAGAATTTCTCTTATATGCCACTCGCTGTCTCTGGTAGTTTCTTGTTCGCGAATAATAGCTTTGTGTTTACTAGTTTGAGCTTGAAAACTACCAAAAGCCCCCTCGATTAAGTTATTTTCACGAGCATAAGTTAACAAATTTTTATAGGGTTTAAATTCCAATAGCAATTTAAGTAACCAAGGGCGGAAGTTTACCTTAAAACCTTCTACAGCAGATTCAAGATAGTTATCAGGCAACCGAGAGAAGGGAGTATGGGGTTCTTTATCGTCATCACAACAATCTTCTTCATAATATCTAGAGAGTTGTCTGTTTTCGTATTCTACCTCTTTACCATCAATACCTAAGGCAGAATTGACACTTTTGATAAATGCCATAACTTGATTTTTCTCCATTGGATCACGAGGGGGATTGAGATCCAATAAATTTGAGACTAGAAGATCAAGATTGACGAGAGAATTTAAATAATAAGAAGTATCAAATCGATTTGAGTCATCCTGCCAACGAACTAGTGAAAGTGGAACAAGGTTATTGCTGTCTTCAGCGGTTTTTTCCGTTAGGATAGTTCTGACACAACGAGCATTAATACTTCTGTCGTCAAGTATCAATTCTCTGGCTCTATCAACTGTTTTTGCATTCTTGTTAAGATCAGTAAATAGCTCTCTAGATATTCCCCTTATTGAGTAATCGGTCTGATTTTGGTTGTTTTTAAATCCTGCTTCAGAATGCAACAAGATGAAAATAACAGGGACTTTTGTAAAGCGCTCAGTACTACGTAGATTACCACCTCTAAATTTTGGATCTTCTCGAAGAGTCCTCAATGCCCATAGCCTATGTTGTCCATCCACAGCAACGGCAAGTACACGATCTTCATCCCATCGAAGTCTAGCTGATAAGCCTATTGAAACAAACTGTACACCTCCAAAATTTGCAATTTCGGCTCCCTCTTGATTCCACTGAGCATCTTCAATATCAGAGCTATCCCAGGGAATTGATGGTGAATCAATAGGTTCTGACTCATCGAAGGTATCTAAAATCCTTCCCTCAGAACTTTTTGGCATCAAAACAATAGTAATAGCGTTAAAAAATTTTAGCTTTTTGGGGTCTAGTAAATATCCTTTGATAATGTCATTTTTGACTCTCGTTTCATCGATCTCACGTTGAAATAATTCCTTGAGTGACCACTGAGTTTCTAAAGTAGGAGGAACTTGCTCTGCTATTCTTAACTCATCAATTGCTCGATCAACTTCAAGGAGAGCGGTAAAGTAAGGTAAAGATACACCTTCAGATAAGGTATAGGTTCCAGTTAAGCCATAAATGGGCTTGTTGAACCTTGCTTGACTTTGACCTTTTGAGATTATAAACATAACTCTTATCCGTATCTCAGAGTAAATGATGGTAGAAATAGTCTAGATAGAATATCTTCAACTAATTGTTCTGATTCTGCTTCAGGAAGCTCAGACTCAAAATCGCTATTCTGCTCATTGTATTGGCTTGATAATTCAGGAGGCATCCCTACAAGCAATAATCGACACTGATCAATGTTATGACCAGCTAAATTAAAACGTTCTCTTAGCTTACTTCCTTCTCGTAAATGGCTACGAATGCGGTTGTACAGGTTCGTAGCTTTACCTATGTACATAGGTTGCTGAAATAAAAGTGAATTTTCTAAGAGAGTTAGAACAAGTTGACGAAAAGTTTGATTAGATGCAAATTTTCGGAGCGAATCTTCTTTATAAAAGTAAGTTTCTGGTTTTAAGAAAACTCTATACATTGGTGGTAGCTGACCTTCTCGTTCAGCACAGTGCTCCTTGCAAAGTTCATTTAAAACCGCTTCAACAAATGCTTCAGGATCATCAAAAGCACTCCGATCAAAACTAAAGCGACGATACCATACATAGATGCCACTAAAATCTTGAGGAACGCGACTCAAAATGGCATTTGTACCACGAATTTTCGATAAGTCGTAAAGTATAACGTTATCGCTAATTTCTTGCACAGCGTTATGTGTATATAACCACGGCAAAAGACACATACCTCCGATAGCTATTCCTTATGCTTTACCGTTTATAGCATCGAATTCTGAAAATTTTATAAATTTCACTGGATTTACATCGAAATAGTATGTATGTTGTTTTTCACATACATCAATTATTTATTTACCGAGTATATTAATGGTGCTTCCTTTCGAGTATGTCTTTCCAGCTATCAGGGGCATACAAGCAGGACGTGAGTATTACGTTTCCATGTGCCCTGTAAGATTAATTCCAAAGCTGTTCTCCTTTGATGATGAGGAGATACCAGCAGAGATGAGAGCGCAGCGAACGTTGAATCGAGCAAGAATACCAGAAATTGCTCAATATATTCTGGATAACCCGAATGGCTATGTCTTCTCTGCCATCACTGTTTCAATCAATGCAGATATTAGATTTGAGCCAACTGAAGCAGGAGACGTTGGGCTGCTTAAAGTTCCAATGGATGCCAGATTTATCATTAATGATGGACAACATCGACGCGCAGCATTTGAGATGGCGTTGAAGGAAAACCCGGAGATTGGCGATGAAACAATCTCTGTGGTGTTCTTTCTAGATATAGAGCTGAAGCGATCGCAGCAAATGTTCACCGATCTCAACCGCTATGCTGCTCGTCCCGATCCATCGCTCAATATTCTCTACGATCACCGCGATCGCAAAGCCGTTCTATCCAAGGCAGTGATGAAAGCCGTGAAAGTCTTTGACAAGCTAACGGACACTGAACGGAGTAGCCTACCACCACGTTCCAGTAAATTGTTTACCCTAAGCGCTATCTATACCGCAACTAATTTACTTCTTGGTAATCCTAAGGATGTTGATTTTGACAAACAAACCCGCTTAGCATCACAATACTGGAACGCTGTAGCTGCCCAAATGTCTGATTGGCAAGATGTTTTACACAAAAAAGTTTCTGCTGGTGAATTACGCCGAGATTACGTTCACAGCCATGCAGTAACACTGGTTGGATTGGGTGGTGCTGGTGCTGCTCTGCTTTCCCTGTATCCCAAGGATTGGGCAGATCGGCTTAAACCTCTACAGAGTATAAACTGGGAACGCTCTAATCCGGCTTGGGAAGGGTCAGTCATTGTTGGCGGCAGCGTCCACAACAATCGAACTTCCAGAAGTTTTATGATTGGCTACCTCAAAAAGGCTCTAGCCTTACCCTTAACGTCCGAAGAAGAGAAGCTGTTAGGAACTATTCACCGATGAACGTCATTCAAGAAGCTGACAATCAAAGTTCAGCCCAACCCGTTTTGGCAGAGTCTGTTAGACAAGATGTTAAGTGGCTAACGGCTGAAATTCAAGGACTGTACTGTTTAGATGAAGTTCCTTGGGTTGTTGGTTATTCCGGTGGTAAGGATAGTACTGCTGCGCTTCAACTTGTTTGGAATGCCATTGCTGCATTACCCAAAAAAAAGCGAACTAAACCAATTCATATTATTTCGACGGATACATTAGTTGAAAATCCCATCATTTCTGCTTGGGTACGCCAGTCTTTGGAACGGATGGAAACATCGGCTCAGGCTAAGAATTTACCGTTTCAACCCCATCCGCTAAAACCTTCGCTAGAAGATACTTTTTGGGTTAACTTGCTGGGTAAAGGGTATCCGGCTCCTCGTAATAAATTTAGATGGTGTACGGCACGTCTCAAGATTAATCCTGCTAACCGCTTTGTGCGAGACATTGTTCGTGCAAATGGCGAAACGATCTTAATTCTTGGCACTCGCAAAGCCGAAAGCCAAAAGCGAGCTTCTACAATGGCAAAACACGCACAGGGGCGAATACGCGATCGCCTGAGTCCTAATGCCAGTTTGCCTAATTCTCTAATCTACACACCGATTGAAGACTGGAGTAACGATCAGGTTTGGCTGTATTTAATGCAATGGGAAAATCCTTGGGGATACAGCAACAAGGAGCTATTCCAAATTTACCGTGGAGCTTCTGCTGATAACGAATGTCCTTTAGTCATTGATACTTCAACCCCCAGTTGCGGCAGTTCTAGATTCGGTTGTTGGGTTTGTACATTGGTCGATCGTGACAAATCAATGGAAGCAATGCTTCTCAACGATGAATCTAAAGAATGGATGCAAGCTCTCTTAGATTTTCGAGATGAATTAGATTTTCATACTAATGAGAAGCTAGAACAGGAGCGGCAAAATCGAGATTTTCGCCGTATCACTGGAAATGTTCAACTCTTTGAGCGCAATGTAGAAGGCTCAAAAGAGAAAGAAGTAACAAATGTTCCTGGACCTTATATTAAAGCCTATCGAGATGAGCTATTGATAAAACTTCTGAAAACTCAACAGGAAGTCCGTCAAAAAGCTCCACCAGAAATGCAAGCTATCGAACTGATTTCCCTCGAAGAACTCAGCGAAATTCGACGCATTTGGCTAGAAGAAAAACATGAATTCGACGATTCTCTCCCCCGCATCTACCACGAAGTCACTGGCGAATTCTTCCTCGATCCACGCCTCAATGCAGGCAATGCCTACCTAGGTGTTGATGAATGGAGTATCCTTACAGAACTGTGCGAGGACTCCATGCACCTCGAACTAATGAATCGGCTTCTCGATACCGAACGCCAGTTTCAAACCATGTCCCGCCGCGTTGGACTCTACGAAAAACTGGATAAATGCTGCGAAATCAATTTCGACTCCAAAGACGAAGCTCTCTTAAATGCCCATCGCACTCGCAACCTCAAACAAGCTGCAACCCAAGGCGATGTTGATACTATCAGACAACTGACAACAGACAAAGCCAAACCATCCAACCCAACAAATGCGATAGCTGGCGCTGCGGCAAAGCAGATCGCTCAACCCAACTCTTGGGCAGCATTAAAGTTTGGCAAAGCCGACTCCTCCTCACTCCATGCGTCCGAAGCCAAAGCAGACTACAGCCGCCTTGAAAATGCGATCGCTGACACTGCTGCAAAGCCGATCGCTCCTCAGCCCCAAACAGAAAAAGACTACAGACCGAATGGGATTCCCCACATCATCCTCACTGAACTGGTTTTGCAGAATTTCGGTCCCTATCAAGGTCAACACACCATCAACCTCACTTCCCCCAACAACAACCAGCCAATCATCCTATTCGGAGGCATGAACGGTGGCGGCAAAACCACCCTCATGGATGCCATCCGTCTAGCACTCTACGGACAACGCGCCCTATGCTCCACCCGTGGCAAGCTATCCTACAGCGACTTCCTCAAAGAATGCGTCAACCGCCAAACCGACAACGAACCCACAAGCATTGAACTTACCTTCCAGCAAACCCTCAACAACGCACCCGAACCGACCAAATTTCGCATCCATCGCACCTGGAACCGACAACCCAAAAACGGACGCGACACACTGAACATCTTTAAAGATGACTCTCCAGATGCCGCTCTCACCAATGCCTGGGATGAACGAATCGAAGACCTGCTACCCCTCGGCATCTCCAATTTATTTCTGTTTGACGGAGAACAAGTCAAAGAACTCGCAGAGCAAGACGAACTACCACCCATCGTAGTTAGTGCTATGCGATCGCTCCTCGGCTTAGAACTACCCGATCGCCTCTCCACCGATCTAGACGTACTCATTGCCCGCAAACGCAAAGCAAGCGCTAAACGTCAGGACTTACAAAAACTCGAAGAAATCGAACATCGCTTAGAGTCCCTTACCCAAGAAAAGCGGACAGCCAAGCAAAAATTAGCTGCCATTCAACCTCGACTAGAAGCCGCTCAAAACAAGCTAAACCAAGCAGAAGAAGCTTTTCTGACCCAAGGAGGCAAGATTGCCGCCGAACAGTCCAACCTAGAAACCAAGGTTCAACGCCTACAAGAAGAAGTAGAAAGCGATCGCCAAACCTTGCGCGATTTAGCTGCCGGAATTCTGCCCCTCGCGATGATTCAACCCTTGCTGCAACAAGCTCAATCCCAAGCCACACAGGAAGTTCAGCACCAACAAAAAGAAGCTGCCCGCGACCAGATACAAACTCACGACCAACGCCTCCTGGACTTCCTACCCTCGCTCAAACTCAAAGTCACCCAACTCAAACAGATTCAAGCCTTTCTAGCGGCTGAGCAACAAGCCCTCACCCAAAGCCAGATCGATGTTTGGTTAGGTGCCAGTGCCAATCACGTCCATCAACTTGCCAGTCTATTGGAACATGGATTACCGAGCCAGTACTTTAGTGACCTAACCCCCCTAACCCCCCTTCCCTACAAGGGAAGGGGGGAACTGGACTCCCCTCTCCTTGCAGGAGAGGGGCAGGGGGAGAGGTTAACCGAGAAGTCTTGGCTATCCAACCCAATCCAGCAAGCCCAAGAACGAATCCAGCACTTACAGAATTGCCAAGCCGAAATAGATGCCACAGAACGCTATCTAGCCACAGCCGCAGCCCCCGAAGTCTACGAAAAGCTCAAACATCAGTTCCAACAAGCACAAACTGAAGTCATTCACCTCTCAACCGACCACCAACAGGCTCATCGAGAGTTGGAGGAAATCAAAAAAGCGATCGCCCGTGTCAAGCAAGAACTTGTAGACTACAGCACAGTTGCGATCGAGCAACAGACAACCGAACACACCCTCAAAGCCGCAGCCAAAGCTCAAGAAACCCTAAAAGAGTTCAAAAAACGCCTCAAACTCCGCAAACTCAACCAACTAGAAACCCTAGTAACCGAGTGCTTCCTCTACCTGCTCCACAAATCCAACCTGGTGCATCGCATCCAAATTAATACAGAAACATTCTGTCTATCCCTATTTGATTACGAAGGACAACCCGTTCCCAAACATCGCCTCTCAGCAGGAGAAAAGCAACTGCTAGCCATCTCCCTCCTGTGGGGACTCGCCCGTGCATCCGGTCGGCAACTCCCCGTAGCGATCGATACACCTCTCGGTCGCCTCGACTCCACCCACCGCAACAACTTGGTCGATCGCTACTTCCCGCAAGCCAGCCATCAAGTCATCCTGCTTTCCACCGACACCGAAATCCGAGAAGAAGAAGTAAAACGGTTAAGGGATAATAATGCGATCGCCCAACAGTACCTCCTGGAATACAATACTGAGCAACACCACACCCAAGTTAAACCCGGCTATTTCTGGTGATACCGTTTTCCCAAGAAGCAGCGGTTCAGATCCCCGACTTCCCTAAGAAGTCGGAGATCTCATCTTCAATTAAAAATCTCATTTAGCCAATTTATCATCGTCTCTTCTTCTTCAAAATCAAACAACCTCTGTGCCAACTCTTCCACCCGTTCAATTGGTAAACGGCGAACCTGCTTTTCTACATCAAGAGAAACCGTTCCAAAACGGTGATTGATTTGGCTCAATACAATTCTTTCAACTCCCTGTCGCAGTCTCCTTTGCTCTAGCCAACTTCTCAAATCCGTTTCACTAGCTAACTTAAATAACGCCTCACCTAATAACTCGATTTCCACAATTGACAACCTGCGGATTTCCTCTTTTACAGATTGCGGAATTCCTCGAAAACGGTCATTGAGCTGGTACAAAACCAAAGCCGCTTCTCTTGCTAATGCCTGCTGAAATCCTTGCTGAAATCCCTCCTGTAGCCCCTGTTGCAAACCCCGTTCAATTCCCTTCTCCATCCAACTGGTAACAATCTCCATAACTCGCGCCTCTTCCTCCTCAGATAACCCCATTCTATTCAGTTCAGCTTCAAAGACGACTTCCTCAGCTTCATTCAACCGTAAGTAAGTATCAACAAATCCCGAAATTAACTGCATTTTTGCTGAGTTTAACCGTAACGTAGCCAGCAAGCGCAAACATTCTGCCTTCACCTTGGGTCTATCTTCTGGCTGAATTTTCATCTTCGCCATCAACGCCGCCGCTACAGGATTTTGCGAAGAGAGAAAATCCCGCCAATTCAGACGATTGAGCTGAATCGCTACATAACTGAAATCCAACACCTTCCGGTCAGGAAACTCAACTTGATAGCGGTTGGGTTCCAGCCGTTGTGGAGTATCAAAAGAAAAAATAACCACTGGATAAATCGGTAAAGCATACTTCTCGTCTAAACGAGCAAAGTAATGAAACATCCGCCGTTCAAATCCAGCTTGGGAATAAGATTGATTTTCGAGATGAATTAAAAAGCAAGTCTCTTGACCCCGAAACCGCACTTGAGCCAACAAATCGACTTCTCGACGCTCTCCAGACGTGATATTGGTGAAGATTTCCTGATTTAAGAAAGAAATCGAGTCTCTTTCAATATAGCCACCAACATCGGGCAAAAATAGCTCGATAAATTCACTAAAAAATATCGAAAGTAATTCCTTAAATAAGCGATCGTGGTCAATCATTTTCCAGATTTCCCGCCAACTCCCCTCACTTATCCTTCAGCCCATACTTTGCATCTGAGAGTTTCTTGAAATATTTAGGTTCAACTGAATTTTTGCGATTCACTCCCTCACAGCGTCGTTCAATTGCTCCACGAACAATTGCGCTTGGCTCCTTCGCATTGAAAGGATACAAGTTCTTATCAAGGATAGCCTGCGTAATATCAGAGATAGTCAATGGCTGCTTAGCTGCTTGCAATACCTCAATCACCGCTTGAGCAACTGTTCGTTTCTCCATGAATTCCTTCACTAACTGACAAGTGCAAACACTGCGCTTCCCTACCCGGAGGAAACCTCCAGACAGCAGCGCACTCAAAATTTATCAAATAACAATAGCTGAATACTGCCATCTGGCAAAATTTCAGGTAACCACTCATCCCCTCTCGGTTCAGTCCCGTCCCACTTTTCCGGGTAAGTTTTAGCAGCAATCAACTCTTCAATCCGGGCAAGTTCTTCATCATTAATCAAGCTAATAGTAGGACAATTCTCTCTTCTAGCCGCCTGATTCACTTCCTCCTGAATTGCTAATACCTGCTCAAGCATCCAGCGCCGAGACTCCAGCGTGATTGGTCCCAGCCGATTTTGCTTAGCAGCTAGCGTTCCATCTTTTTTAACTTCTCCATGTTTCCGGTGACGGTATTGCGGCTTTTTAATTTCTCGGTACAGAGGGCGCAACTTACGCAGCGGAGCTAGGTACGCCCACTGCGCCTCACTAACTACTGCTTCCAGCGCTCGATCTTCTTGTACCAAAGGACAGCCAATGCAGCCAGTTCTCAAGCTCAGTGGCTCCTCCGACTCAGTCCCTTCATTCGTCATCCCATACACTGCCGCAATCTCCTCTGTTGGGAAACCTAAGGCTGGAGCATCAAACATGAGCCAGTCCCAGACATGACAAATCCGCCAGTGAAGGATGGGAGCTAAAGTATCTGCTACCGCCTGAGACGAAGATTGCTGAAACCAACCTTGTCCACATTCACCCCCATCTTTTGTACAGCTAATCGCAATCCGTTGGTCACGAGCTGCACTCTCACCAATTCGCACACCCGTGAGCATAAGCAGCTTCTCACCGTGCTGCTGGCGAACCTTTTCCAGTTCCCGCTCCATGCTCATCACCTTCAGTTTGGGGGTACACCAACGGAAGGTGTTACTAGGAGGTGGTACACCCCGCCCTAGCATATAGACAAAGTAGCGATGATCCAGTTCGGGCAGGACTATACGGGTATCAATCCCTCTTTTGCCGAGTTCCTCGATGATGCCTAGTGCCGCAGCATGAAGGGGGGGCAACTCCTGTCGGGTATCAGCATAAAGAACTGTTAGACTTTCCGGCTTGGGAATGCGCCCTGTCTCAATCAAATGAAGCACCAGCGTTACAGTTGCCGAAGAATCTTTTCCACCACTGAAGGCGATCGCCCAGTGCTTGTACAACGCCCCGTAGTGCGATAGAGACTCAGCAGAAAGATCAATGCTCTTAGAGAGCGTCAATCGATCCTCTTCAAATAAGCTTGGTGTCCTCAAAGTCTCCGTACCCCATCGCCATTACATGACATTCCCTTACCCAAGGTAGCTTGAATGCTACCCTGCAAGAGCAAAGACTCTCCAAACACTGTGAAAATTTAAGATACCACTAAGTTAAGCGCACAATACGTGTTTAGCTTCGCTTAACGCCTAACAGCCATGACAACATTCCCAACCCTGCCGCAAAACTTCGTTACCAATACCTGGGTTAAAGCCACCTGGGAAGAGTTTATGGAAGTGAAAACTAGGTGTGGAGCCGCTTACCACACTATTGTTTACAAAAATCTACTTAAATCAAAACCATCTTCAGGGGATTCTTCTCTAAATCTCTCAGAACTCAAAATCAACAAAATCCGCTCTGTATAATCTACAGCGCCCCGCAATTCATCTCGCAAAATCTCCAGACCACCATTCGCATACTCTTCAAAAATATGAATGCGTTTTTCCTCTGAGGTTTCATCAAGAAGGGAGATAATTTTGGGGTCTTTAGTTTCTTTGATTGCTAATAACTTAAGCACTAAGTCATATCCCCGTGAAACAAAAACCTCTAGTGCAATGGGAGAAGGTTCTTTAGTGATTGCTCCCAAAGGCGATCGCTTTTTCCGCTTTGCCCCTAATGCTGCTGCAAACACCATCGCATCAGCATACGTGTGGAAAGGTCCAGTTGTATGGTTTGAGTCTACTAAGGCTTTCACCAAATCAGCCTTATCCTTCGCAACTCTAATTCGATTTGCACCCATGTTGTTCGTATCTAGTTTCTCAAAATCTTATAGCAGTTCTCATGTGGATGAGGTACAAATTTCTGGGTTTTAGGGAATAGGGAATGGGGAATTGGGAATAGGCAAAGGGGGATTGAAAGTGTTGATGCGATCGCCAATTACCTAATAAAAAAAGAGATCGTCCACTGACATCAACCATCCCAGCACAGCAGGTTCAGCTTCAGCCACCTCACCACGATGATAGACTTGCGGCTGTTCAGGACTATCTGCACCATACACTCTCACAACTTCCTCTTTCAGCACATCTACATCCCAAACAACCAGCGTCCCTGCTGTAAAGTAATCCTGACGCTTAACAGCCATCTCCTCCTCTGCTGGCTTACCATAATCATTTTCACTTCTTACCTCAACGGCAAAAACAGGCGCACCATTGAGAAATTTCCCGCCTGTGGGTTCCCCCGTGTAGAAAGCAGCATCAGGGCTAAAAGAACGACGAGTTGGGAGATTAACCAGGAAACCAACATTATCAGGCAGCGCATATCCACTCCTGGTGCGGCGTTCATAATCGCGCAGACTGGCATAAATTTCACCACCCGCCCGCCCAGGCAGGAAACCCGTCGCCGCCATCAATACCAGTTCTCCATTCACAAGTTCCGCCTTCCCATCTTCAGGCACGCGGTACAAATCTTCGATAGTTGCTTTAGTTTTTATACTCATCAGATCCCGGCAAACCTTTACTGCCCTGCGTTAAGAACCTCTTCTGCCGTTAACGACTTTATAGAGATTACAGAAGACTGAATTGGGTCAGACCCACTGAAAACACCCAGTTCACGATAAATTCCGTTCTTAAGTTCCAAAACAGTAATAGTTTGTTGTATTCGGTCAATCAGCCAGTATTCAGGGATGCAGATATCTTGATACTGCTTGCGTTTAGCGATGTAATCCCTCTCCCTATTGCTTTCACCAGGGCTGACCGCTTCAATCACCAGTAGAGGCGGTTCCATGGAAAGCCTGATCGTGTTGCGTGATTGCAACTGTTGGATGTGTTCTTCTCGAATAACAACGAGGTCAGGGTAGCGATTTTTGGGTTCTCCCCATACTTCAAGTTCTAACCCCCATCGCACTCTTCGGTATCCCACAAGCGGTACGAGCTGGAGACAAACGAACATGAGAATGCTATTATTTTCACCCGATTCTGGTGGCAATTCAATTAAGTCTCCATTAAGTAGTTCGTAACGTTTGTCTGTCCCATCGTCATAAGACAAATAGTCTTCAAAGGTTGAGAATATGGGTTTGGCTTGAGTCATGGCGATCGCTCCTTTAGAAAACCATGTCATCTAATAGCGCTGTTACTCTTCTAACGCATTGGACAACAACAATGTACTTTCTGCTATACCTATGGCGTCATAGGTACGAAATCGGCATTAACTTTGGTGAAGTTTAAAATAGGCACAATACTCAAGAGGTAGTGATGGTCAATCCCACCAGAGCGAAATTTCTCGCAGCGGCGGTACTCAAGGTTGCTGTCCTATGCCTTTCATTGTCCCTGCTGGTAAGCGGCAATAGCTGGGCGCAACCCACTCCCTACACCCAGGTTGCTCCACTCATTGAGAAGCTAACCGATAATGATTTTCGGGTTCGCCATGATGCGGCGGATGCGATCGCAAAAATTGGCTCACCAGCGGTTCCTGCTCTCATCGAAGCGTTGAAGAGTGAAAATAAACAAGTTCGTTGGCGTGCTGCCTCTGCCTTGGGTGAAATCGGTGCAGAAGCTTCATCGGCTGTGCCTGCCTTGACGGCGGCATTGCAAGATGAGGATGAATATATTCGCCGGATTTCTGCCTATGCGTTAGGAAAAATTGGTTTAGAAGCTGCCTCAGCAGTCCCTGACTTAATTGCCGCGTTGCAGGATACGGATCGAAACCTTCGCCTGGTTGCCGCTTATGCATTAGGCAAAATTGGACCAGAAGCTTCATCGGCAGTTCCTAACTTAATTACTGCCTTACAGGACACGAATGCAGAAGTTCGCTTGAATGCGGCAACGGCGTTGGGGCGAATTGGTGCGGAATCAAAAACGGCAGTCCCTGCCCTAATTGTGGCGTTGCAAGATACAGATAAATACGTTCGCCAGGGTGCGGCTGATGCCTTGGGGCGATTCGGGACGAGAGCAAAAACAGCCGTTCCTGCCCTAATTACTGCGTTGCAGGACAAGAATAACTATGTTCGCTTGAATGCGGCTGCTGCTTTGGGACGAATTGGGATGGAGGCGAAACCCGCGATTCCTGCTCTAATTGCTGCCTTGCAAGACGAGAAGGAGGAAGTGCGGCGCAATGCCGCGAATGGATTGGGAGGGATTGCTGGTATCTTTCAGGATAAGGCAAAGTCACTCTCTAGCTCGGAGTTGGAAAAAGACATTTCAGATTTAGAAAAAGCCCTAAAAATTGTAGAAGACCCTGAGGCTAACTTTGCCGAAGAATATATTGCCGTTGTGCGACGACCACTTTTGGCACTAAAAGCTGAAAAAGAAACCCGCTTGTTTGATAGAACCTTTGAATGGATTCTTAAACATCAATGGCTTTTAGGGTTTACCAGTTACGTTATCTTTGTTCCTTTACTCTGGTTAGCACTCCTCTGGCTGCGTCCTTTGTGGCTGTTGCGGATAAACAATGCCCTAAAACCATATACAGACGTTCCCTTGCCTTTCATCGGCATCAGCGTACCAATTCGATTTGCACTATTTGTTGGTTTTTTTCACTACCATCCGAGAGTCTTGGATGCCTGGGTGACGGCACACATCACATCAGTTCGAGAGAAATTTCAAGATAAGGACACGGTACGCGATCGCAACATCTATATTCCAGTCCCAGTGGTTTTAGATGGCGAAACTGTCGCCCAATTCACCGCTAAAGATTTGCGCTCAAAGTTAAAAAAGCGTTGCCTACTGATCTGGGGTGAAGGAGGCGCGGGAAAGACAAGTTTGGCGTGTCAGATTGCTAAGTGGGCTTTGTCAGAAAATGAGACAGAACGTCTCTGTGACTACCAAATGTTGCCTGTGCTGATTGAGGAAGAGTTAGATTTTGATGCAGCAGGACAACAACCGTTTATGGCTGCAATTCGGGGACAGTTGCAAGATTTGACTAACGAGGCTGAGCCAATTTCCGAGGAACTGTTGGAACGTCTTCTTAGACAACGGCGTATTCTCGTAATTGTCGATCACTTGTCGGAAATGACTGAGGCAACGCGCAGGGCAATTCGTCCTGACTTACCAGACTTCTGGGTTAATGCCTTGGTGATTACGTCTCGGACAGAAGAAACACTGGGCAAAGTCACGAAGACGACGCTTAAGCCTCTCCGAATTGAGGGGAATCGGCTGTCATCATTTATGGAAGCCTATTTAACGCAGCGAGGAAAACGCGATCGCTTTACCGATACTGAGTTCTTCGATGCCTGTAGTCGATTGAGTGTAATGGTAGGAGCGCGAAATATTACCGTCTTGCTTGCCAAGCTCTATGCTGAACAACTGATTGCTGTTAAGGATGGTACAACAGCAGGCACACCCTTAATTGCGCCCTTGCCGGATAACATTCCTGATTTAATGCTTAGCTACTTAAACGAATTGAATCGGGATGTGACCGGGGATAAATTTGATGATCGCACAGTTCAGGAGGATGCAAAAGCGATCGCTTGGGAATGCTTGAAGCTTTCCTTTCGACCAGTAACAACAAAGCGTCAGGATGCGATCGCTGTTTTAATTGGTGATAATGCAGAAGCCCGTCTCCACTATCTAGAAAATCGCCTGCGCCTCATTCAAACTATTGGTCCGGCTCAAGACCAAATCCGCTTTGCCCTCGACCCTCTAGCTGAATATCTTGCAGCTTTGCAGTTGTTAGAGCAGTACGGCAAAAACCAGGGACAGTGGCGTAAGTTTCTCGCTCAGACAGCCGCCATTCCAGGCGAACCAGTAGCAATCCAAGGTTTCTTGCTAGCTGTGTTAGATTGCTGTCTGGCGAAAGGAGTAGAAGCCAAAGTGCCTGATTTTGTAGCACAGGAACTCAGTAAACGTGCTGGCGCCAGCATTGCTTCTGGGCAAGCTCAGTTGGTGCAAACGCCTTAGACAAACTTGCCTCTTTTCCTGTAGATAAGTAGGTAGACACAAATAAAAGCCTTGCGCCCCTACAGATGGTGGTTCAAAGATAAATTTGCGTAAGTCCTGCAAATGTTAGGAGACTAAAATCTTCTTCCCTTCTGCCTTCTACCTTCTGCCCTCTGCCCCCTGCCTTGCCTCAACAGTAAAGATTAATGCCGAACTACTTAGCAGGGAATTGTAGCTTAAGCGCTAGCATAAAACATGATTGCGAGACTATCTGAATACAAGGAACCGGAGTATTGAAGTTATGGTAGAAAAACCCATAAAGCGATCCGAGCGTCAGACTATTGCCCCTAAGAGCGATAGTGGCGAAGAGGTCAAAGGGCAAGGACGCCCGACTGAAGATCGTTCTGACTCAACAACTGGACGATCTTTCCAGAAGCAAGATAGAAGAAAAGGAAAAGGAAAAGGTAATCAGCAGGAGTCGCGCCCAACTAGCGTGAATCCAGCCTTGATGCGAGGCCCGAAACCGACCAAACCGAAGCCGCCAGTACTTGAAGAGACACCGTCAGAAACAGTTGATGAAACTGAGGATTCAGCTACTGAGACTGAGGATTCAGTGACTGAAACTCCTCAAGAAACGGCTGCTGAAGAATAGAAGGTTGTGTTTGCTATTTGTTGTTCGTTAAAGAATACAAATAGCAAATAACCAACAAACAATTGGGCTTTCCTAATAAGCGATCGCAACATCGTTTTGTTGATGACATTCTAAGGTTGGGAAAGGTAAAAGGGCAATTTCCAAACCCTTTAACCCTTTCCCTTTTTCCTTTTACCAAGGATTACCAATCATCGTGAAAGCCGACCAGTAATATGGATGCTCAAGCGTTTGATCTCCTAAGGCTGCTAATTCCGGTGGTAAGGGAACATCTGCGCCAAGAGTGCGGAGTTTACCCCCTTCCAAGCGCACTTCTCCTTTGAGCATCGCGAGTTGCGCTCGTCGCAGTGCTTCGGCTTTAATTGGGGCGCTCTTCAACTGCTCGTAAAACCCTGTCATTAGTCCCAATGTTGCTTCATCACTGACGTACCAGAGACTGGCTAGTGATGATTTGACTCCTGCTAGTACTGATAACCCTGCAAAGCCTAATTCTGCTTCCTCATTCCCCAAGGCTGTGCGACAGGCACTCAGCACCAATAGCTCTACTGCTGGGTTATTCCAGCCTAGTTGTCGCAGTTGGTTGAGGCGCAGCTTGGTATCCCATAGCTGGATATAGGAGTTACTTGGCGCACCTGGCTGGAAGTCGCCGTGGGTTGCCAGGTGGATAATACCAAATGGCTGTTGCTGCCGCGATCGCGTTAGGTTCTCTAGAGTAAAAGCATCATTCAAGAAGGACTTACCCTGCCACAGTTGATCTGCAATGGTGGACACTTCTATGGGTACAGCAGGTAAAGGCGGTTGGTCGGTAAATTTTTCGGCTCCCATTGCCAGTACTTGCGACTCTTTGATGTCTTTGTAGCGGGTATCACTGAGGCTGAGACTCGGCATCAAAGCAACACTGTAGCGCTCAATTAGAAAGCCTTTTTCATCATGGAGGGCAGCAACAGGTAGGGAGCGCAAGCCAGTATCCATGAGGAAGACGAGGTTTTGAATGTCTCGCTCTTGTAAGTCCGACTCTAAGGGGGCAACTAGCCATTGGTAAAGTTGTTGAGCTGAAGCGAGGTAACCAGTAGGGCGCCTGAAGTTAGTGACTTGACTACGAAAGTCTTGAGCAACTTTGAGAACTTGTGTGCGAGTAGCCCCTGCAATCTGCTTGCGAACAGGTGTTCCTTTCGCTGTTATCATTACCAATTCGAGTTGATCATTGTCTTGCGGTAGGAGATTTTCTGGGCTTTGTGTTGACTGTTGTGATAAGGATGCAGTCGTCTGAGGCACAAACGTGACATAGAGTATTGCGGGTTTGATGCCAGTTGCTTTCTCTATTTCGTTCAGAATTTCACGCGCCTCATCCAGACTGGTGATTGGTGTCTGAGAAGGCTGTCCGAAATATTGCTCGAACTGGCGTGTCAATGATTCCTCTAGTTGAGCCACAACCGAGTCAATTTCAAGGGGGGGTAGGTCACTAATTAGGGGTAGTTTTTGTAAGGGAGTCTCTTCTGGAAGTGGATTATCCACTGGTAAATCCGGTGGGACATCTGGCGGGATATCTGGTGGGACATCTGGCGGGATATCTGGTGGGATATTGGGCGGCAAAGCAGTTACGTTGATGCTTACCTGTTGTGGCTCTGAGAAGGAAACGCGATCGCTTGCAGCAATGCTAAACGCTGAGAGTTGACCCGTAGTATCTGCTGGCGGCGTATAGACCAACGTATCACCTGGCAAAATCGTATCTCCTAGTGCCAGTGGAACACCATTTCTTGTCAGGGTTCCAGTTGCGATCGCCTCAAGAATGATTGACGTGTTATCTCCATTGGTATCATCCACCAAAGCACCTAAATCGGCAAAGGTGAAGCTAAGTGGCTGATTTTGTTGAACACCAGGTAGCTGTTGATTGGCTGTTAGCGTCGGTTTACTATTGACAAAAGTTACTTGAACCCCATCAACTCCTGGAGTAGTGCCCCGTGTAACCAAACCAGGAGTAGGAAATTCCTCTCCAACTGCTACCGTCACCGTCCCCGTTGTAATTGCGCCAGCCGTCCCGTTGTTCGTTGCATCACCGATAGTAAACGGTACGTTGTCTATTCCGCCGTCATGTTGAATCGTAACTGAACCGCCTTGAGTTCTTCCTTGAGTATTGATCGTGTTGCCTGCTATATCTCCTGTTCCTTGAATAACTCCGTTACTTGTCAGGATGACATCCCCTCCTCTGGCGACTCCACCACCGGTAAACGTGTTGATTCCTTGGGCATTGATACTCTCAAAGAGAATGTTACCTCCTGCAAGTAAGGTAACCTCACCTCCTTGAGCAGGTTGGCTAAAACTGCTACCAGAGGTATTAATTACACCTGTAGAGATATTCCCGCCTGCTTGTAAGGAGACATCACCCCCGGTAGCATTGAAGACGGAAAAACTATTGCTGAAGGTATTGATATCGCCAGTTTGAATATCACCTGTAATACTACTAATAGTTACCGGACCACCTGTTCGGATTGGAGTACCATACTGGTTAGTCAAACCAACATTGATATCGCCGTCAACTGTGACATTTCCTGGTGTAGACGTTTCGCCAGTTGCACTAAAAACTGTTGGGGGAAATCCAAATCCAGGAGAATCAGGAGGAACCTCAGCAAAAACTGTACCCGGATAGTTAAAGTTAGTCTCTTCTAAAACATCTAAGCCAGCTCGTAAAATGAGAGTCGGCTGTGTTCCTAAAGCGATCGCATCATCTGAGCAATTAGTCTGCGGATTACAAAAACGATTAAGATTGTCATCCACACCAGTAATAACAATATCTCCAGTAACAGTAATACTCCCTAACGTTTCTACCTTTAGGGACACACCTGTATAGTTACCGAAAACAACATCCTCAGTGGAGCTAATAATGGGGTCAAAGTAACTGACAAAATCACCACCACCACCACTCAAATTCAGAACGGAAAAACGACCACCACTCGCATAATGTGCATCTCCAGAAATAATTCCATTACTAACTAAACTAAGATCACCACCGCTAAGAAATGCTTTTTGGGTAAGATGATTCAGCGCAAGAATATTAATGCCTTGGTTTCCCTGAATATAGAGATTTCCCCCTGCTTGGGCAAGAAAAGGATTAGCGATACTATCTCGCACAAATACTGTATTCTGTGCCAGCAGATTCATGTCTCCACTAGTTACTAAGTTGCTCTCAATTAAAGAAAGATTATTTTGAGCCGAGAGTGTGGCTGTCCCACTATTCAATTGGCTGGTAACAACATCACCTACTTCTATCCCCACCCCCGAATCTGTAAGTTGTGCCTGTCCTAAGTTATTAACGCTTACACCCATCGCTAGATTAGCTGCCTCACCTGTCAGCAGTTGGGGCAACATCAAGGGTGTAATAGATAAAAGATTTCCCTCTCCATTCGTCGGCAGCTTTACCTCCAAATTGAGAATTTGTCCGCTTTGGCTCAGACGTAACCAACTACTTCCCGGTACAGAGGTTACAGTAATATTCCCTGCTGGTGCTTGCAAGCTACCACTACTAACAACTGTTCCCCCGATTAGCGTTGAATTCTCCCCAACGGGAACGGCTAAGTTGCCAGAATTCACAATCACCCCAACTTGAGAAGTGGCAAACCGAAAGGCATTGGGAGTACCAACTAAGCTGCTGTAGTTATTGGTTCCAAGTGCCTTAAACCAACCGCCATCTAAGCCAATACCTGTAGCAGTGGTAGCCGTGAAAGAAGCTGGAACATTTAGCTGGGCGTTTGAGCCAAATACAATTCCTGCGGGATTCATCAGGAAAAGGTTGGAATTACCGCCACTGACTTGAATCAAACCGTTAATTAGTGAGGCATTACCACCCGTGACACGCCCTAAGATATTCAAAATTGATGGATTCGATAGGAAGTTAGCCGTTTGCTCTGGGTTTAAACCGAATTGGCTAAAGCTATGGAATAGATTCTCTCCATTTCCAGAAAGCTCACCACCGCTAATGTTGTAGAAATTGCCATCGGGTGTAACGAGTGTATTTGTCGTGCCATCTGAGACAATTGGTTGAGCTGTAACAACTGAAGGCAAAAAGCACAAGGTAAATGGCAAAAGGGATGAAGCAAGGGAGGAAACCGTTGCTCCAACCTTCCATCCTGGAGAACTAACTCGTTTTTTATACCAAGCTCCAAAAGATATTACTCCCTCTGTTCTCTTGGAAGCCTTACTATTACGCCGCCGTTGGTAAGCTTGCGCTATCGCTAGCTGTGCATCACGGGCTTGCTGGGTTTGCTGCTGATGGGAGATGCTCTGAGGATGGGTACGGTAGTAATAAAGGGGCTGATTAACGTGTCGTATCTCGGTAATCTCAGAAAGCCGCAAACACAGATCGTAGTCTTGAGCGCAGTTAAATAATTCGTTGAAGCCACCGACTTGTTCATAAACACTCCGACGTATCAATCGGAAGTGGAAGGTCATGAACTGATGTAGTAGTCTTTCTTTGGAATAAGGTACAAGGCAGCGATACCCGTAGCTGACGATCGCATTTTGTTCATCAATATCTAGGTAACTTGTGTAAACCATGCCCACGTTTGGTTCTCGTTCGAGTACCTGGGCTGTCTCTTCTAATGCTGTCGGTGCAAGTAAGTCGTCGCTATCGACTAAGCCAACGTAGGTACCACAAGTTTGTGCGATCGCCAATTTCAACGCACGCCCTCGCCCTAGATGTTGAGCCACTACCACTCGCACCCGTCTATCTTGCTGGGCATAGTGCTGGGCAATCTCTACGGAACGATCTGTCGAACCATCGTCCCAAATCAGCAACTCAAAATCTTGCTTTGTCTGTGCAAGAACGGTTTCAATCGCAGCGCTGAGGAAACGTTCTCGGTTGTAGGTAGTAATGACGATAGAGATGGGTACAGTCATGGCTGAGGAGAAGAGAGTAGCAAAGAGGATTTTGACTGGGTGTAATTTCACGTTGTCTGAAGCAAGCTTCATCCTTATCTTGGTCAGACAATGCCAGTGAGTGATTAGTCTTTTTAGTAAATCGTCACTTTCGCTACCGAGAGAATAAAGACAATAGAAGCACCTCAGCGTCTCGTCCTAAGCTCTCGGAGCTAGAGAACCTAAGTATCCCAGTAATAAACATAAAAGCTCTCTGCCTTCTGCCTTCTGCCTTCCGCCTTCTGTTGTATCCCTGCACCAAACCGTCTCTTCCCACAAAAACACGAAGCCTGTCTGAGAGACATGAGACTCAGACAGGCGCTTCAGATGAGAATTAGAAATATTGCGAGTTATTAGCTAGGGTTGATCGCGATCGCCATAGCCAATTACAGCAATTTTATGGCGGTAAATCAGTTCTCCTCCAAACCAACCTCCAATACCGAGAAGCGTCGCGACAACTGCTGAGATTATCAACCCTGTATACAGGATATTCTCAGTGCGATCGCCTAAACGAAGCCCTAAGTTGATTGCCGTTAGCACCAGCGCTATAACGTTGGAATACATATGCGCCCAACCTGCTGTGTGCTTCCGCACTCGACCAATTTTCATAAAGTCCATCATGCCGATCAGGGCGGCTACGAGGCCCGTTACTAATCCTCCTATGAGTAGCAAAAACGAACCTCTTGCCCAAAATGGGTCTCCTGTCAACCAATAGCCAATATCAAATGCTGCTACTGCAACTAAAAGAGCAACTGGAAAAACAACCATTGGAGGATGAAGAGGATGCCCAGCAATCGTTACTGTACTAGGCACACCACTGTCCCGATAATCACTCTCGTCACTTTCGATTATTGGTGGGATATTTGGAGTTTGTGTCATGTTCCTCTCTCTAGTTTTAAGATTTTTACAGGTCAAAACCGCCTTAGGAGTGGTTTCAGGCAATTGAAAGCTCAGGCAGACGGAAACTTCGTGACGTTCGCTTCGGCGTGCAAGGTGAGTTGACCAGCTTCTACATCAAGCTGATGAATCTGCAATGAGATACCTTCCATCTCAAAGTTGCGTAAATTCAAGATTTCACTAGCTTTGCCCATCAAGGCTTGAGTAAGTTCTGGTGAAAGATCTTTTCCCTCAGGGTATTGGATATCTTCAAGAGAGACACCACGTCCATCCGCATTGACATGAGGCGTTGTTGTAAAGGAAACTGCTTTCGTCTCACCCGTTTGGCGCAGTAGAATCTCTGCATCCAAGGCGATTTTGCCATTCGCTAGCAGGTGACAATCTACCCGTTTCGTGTCTATGGTGACTGGCTTCCCGTCAACGTGGACATTGAGGTTACGCATCTGTTCACTCAGGAACTCGGAGTTAAAGGCGCGGTTGATGTCACTTTCCCTGAAAACGATGTAAGCCTCACCCTTTGCAGGCTGAGTAAGTTGAATGTTGCCCATTAGGGCTTTCCAGGGATTAACAGCGATGGAGCTTATCTGCATTTCCATCTTTTCCATGCGGAGGTCTTCTTGCATCACCAAACCATTGCCGTCAATGGTGAGTGATTCCAGTTCTCCTTGAGCTAGCTTGCTTGGATCAGTTTTGACTTGAACCTCTAACCGTTCTACTTCATCTAGCTGTGTTGATAAAGCCACTTCAGCAATTTTGTTGAGTGCCTGTTCACCAAGTCCTGCTTTCTCTTGCGTCACTGGCTAATCTCCTGCTGCCTTCATAAGGAGTACTCTAGCGGCAGTGATTGGCTAGTTGTATCTGCCTCATGGCATAAGGCATTAAGTTTATAGCAGTTAGCGGTCAGCCATCAGCCATCAGCTTTTTTGTTTTCCTGAAATCTCTTGACAGTGGGGAACGGGGAATGAAGGAATTAGGCTTTCATTAGACCTCTTACAAAAGTCGATTTTTGCCCCCTTAGATACCCTTCAATCACACTGCCAAATATTGATAATGCTGTCACCACAGCCACTCACTAAAGTCTGCCCATCAGGGGTAAAGGCGACGGCATGAATCCAACTGGGATGCCCTCTGAGGGTACAAAATTCTTGCCCCGTATTCAGATCCCACAACCTAATCGTCCTGTCATCGCTGCTACTAGCCAGCATCTTGCCAACTCCTAATCCTTGTTTCCTTTGGAATTGATCGCCTAACATAAACAGAATTGCCTCGGTTGTGCGATCGCCTTTAGAGAAGGCTAGTTCCTGAAGAGGTGTCTTTGTGCGATCGCCTCCGACACCTCGCACAGAGCGAACAGGACTAAAGGCAAGAGCATAAACTGATTGAGTGTGACCTTTAAAAGTGCCAAGTTCTCGCCTAATCCTTAAATCCCATAGCTTAATCGTTGCATCCTCGCCACCACTGGCAAGTCTCTGCCCATCTGGGCTAAAGGCAACAGACTGAATCCAACTGCTATGCCCTTTGAAGGTGTGTAATAGTTTTCCCGTCCTCAGACTCCACAACAGGATCGTACCGTCATCACTGCCACTCGCAACAATTTGCCCATCGGGACTAATAGCAACAGCCTGAACCCAACTGTTACGAGCTTTGATTGTCCGAATTTCTCGCCCTGTGTTCAGATTCCACAGCTTGATTGTTCCGCCACTGCTGAGGCTAGCAAGAACCTCTCGATTCGGACTGATGGCGACAGAATAAACACAGCCAGAATCCCCAGATAACCAATTACCAAGAGTAATCGTACCGAGTTGGCGTCCCGTCTTTAGTTGCCAGATTTTGATAGTCTTGTCATCACTGCCACTGGCAAGAATCTCTCCATCGGCACTAATCGCAACAGAATAAACGGCTTTCGTATGAGCCTTAAGCGTGAAAAGTTCTTCCCCTGTCACGAGATGCCATAGCTTAATCGTCTTGTCATCGCTGCCACTGACAAGTAGTTGACCATCCGGGCTAATTGCAAGGGAGCGAATCGAGCCAGCATGACGCTCAAGACTATAAACGCATCTCCAGTTCGACATCGGCGACGTTGATGTAGGCGTAACCCTAGGGGATGCTGCTTGTGATGACTGGACAGCAGACTTAGCGGTAAATCTTGGTGTTCTCGTTCCTGGGTTCGGTGGAGAATTCAGGGCGTGTAGAACCTCTGAGGCTGATTGATAGCGCTGACTCGTTGCCATCTTGACCATCTTGTCCAGCACTTGACGTAAGCGACGGCTGATGGGATGGGTCAAATAATCCTGCCATACCCAGGTCGCTTCGCTAAACGAATAAAGGTCAAAGGGTTCAGCTTGAGTCAGTAAATGGAGGCAGGTAACCCCTAAACTGTACAAGTCACTAGAGAAAGCCGCTTTGCCGCCAGCCTGTTCTGGCGCTGCATACCCAGCCGATCCGATTACGGTTCCTGTTCTGACGAGAGCCGTTCCTGTGGCATATTTAGCTGCTCCAAAATCAACCAGAGCCAGTTGTCCATCGCTGCGACAAATGATGTTTTCTGGCTTGATATCCCGATGAATGACGTTATGAGCATGGATGAATTCAATAACAGGGAGCAAACTGTTGAGTAAATCTCGAATCTGTTTTTCACTGAAAGCGCCTTCTGCTTGCAAGGCTTGGGCTAAGTTTTGCCCATCAATAGACTCCTGCACTAAATATTGGTGGTTATCTTGCTCAAAATGCGCTAAAAATTGGGGAATTTGCGGGTGTTTCCCTAACATCTCCAAGCGCACTGCTTCCTGCTCAAACAGTTCTGCTGCTTTTTGAGTATTAGCGATACCTTGAGCTTGCGGAAAAAACTGCTTGATGACGCAGTAGGGTTTTGAGGGTTCGTCTTCATCGACAGCTAAGAAGGTTCTGCCAAAACCACCTTGTCCGATGAGTTTGAGGGGGCGATAACGATTTTGCAGAAGCAACCTAGAGCCACAATTCTGGCAAAAGTTTTCCCCAACTGGGTTACGGCTGGCTCTGTGGCAATCGGGATTGAGGCAATAGCTCATGTAGCCTAAGCAACTCGGCGATCTCTTTCTATTGTCTCCTGATAGAAGAGCGATCGCTTTTTAGGAGTGATGATAAAAAAACTCGCTCCCAATTGTCTAAAACCTATCAATTCCCATCTAAAAGACCCAGCCTCATCTAGACAATCCTACTCTCATAACTCTTAATATTTATATAACATCCTCTCATAATGGTATATTCCTCTCATTGATGAAAGTCTGTTCAGTTAAGCACTTGTTATTTGAGGAAGATTGATGAGCCGGATTAATGGGTTTGTCGGGCGTCGTAATTTCATGAAGTTTTTAGGTGTGGGGGGTGTTGGAATAGCAGCTAGTGCTGCTGGTAGTAGTTTCCTGTGGGATGCACAACAAGCTGTTGCTCAACAACCTGCTAGTACTCCTCAACAAGAACCTCCATCTGTTAGCCCGGATGAAGCGATGAAACGGTTGATGGAAGGAAACAATCGCTTCGTTGAGGGAAAGCGCCAAAACCCAAATCAATCCCGCTTGCGATTACAAGAAACTGCTGTTGCTCAATATCCGTTTGCCTGTATCCTCGGTTGTGCGGATTCAAGAGTTCCGGTGGAAATTCTCTTTGATCAAGGACTTGGCGATTTATTTGTTGTTCGTGTAGCTGGTAATGTTGCTAGTCAAACAGCAATTGGCAGCTTGGAATTCTCCACAGCTGTATTGGGTTCTCAGCTAATCGTCGTTCTAGGACACAGTGGCTGCGGTGCTGTGTCGGCTGCGGTTGCAGGTGACCCACTCCCCGGAAGAATAGGCGTTTTCGTTGAAGAAATCAAACCCGCTGTAGAAAGAGTTAGATTTAAAACTGGCGATCTTGAAGAAAATGCAGTCACTGCTAACGTACAGTATCAAGCTGCACAGTTAGCAGAAAGCTCAACAATCTTAGCTAGCCTGATTCGGGAAAGCAAACTAAAAATTGTTGGTGGTCGTTACGATCTGGCTACTGGGCAAGTAACTATTGTTACCTAATTCAAGCAAGGGGAGAGGGATTTATCCCTCTCCCCTACCAGCTAACACCTTTAGGACTTACGCAAATTACTCGTTTAAACAATATTCATAGTAGTAAGGTGGGCAGTGCCCACCCTACAGGTAGAGGTTCTGCATAAATCCTGACCTATTTTCAAGCTAGGCACCATAAGACGAAAGCTCACAAAGGGCTTGGTTGAAAATGTTGATTCCTTCTGCCCTCTGCCTGGTTGGTGAGCTTGTCGAACCACTGCCTTCTGCCTTATTTTCAACCTAGGACTCAGGGAATTTCTCAACACGAGCTTGAGATTGAAGCGTCAACCTGCCTGTTTGTATATCAAACCCTTTCAGGCGAAGTGACATCCCTTCTAGTTCAAAGTTGCGTAAATCGAGTAGTTCGTTGGCTCTGTCCAACAAGGCAGCCGTCAAATCTGGGGATAACTCTTGCCCTTCAGCATACTGAACGTCTTCAAGTGATATTTTTTCTCCTCCAGGACTTAGACGAGGTACGGTAGTGAAGGCAACCTGCTTCGTTTCACCTGTTTCTTTCACAAGGATTTCTGCTTTGAGACCAATCTTTCCTTCACCGGGAAGACTGAACTGTACTTGCTGAGTATTGATGGTCATCGGTTGACCATTGACATTGACATCCAGGTTTTGAAGCTTGTCATGGATGTACTCAGAGTTAAACGCACGCTCCATATCTTGTTCAGTTAGAACAACGTGAGCTTCAGCGTCTGTTGGACGGGTTAGTTCAATTTTCCCAAAAGCGGCACTCAGGGGATTAATCGCAATGCTACCTGTTTTGACTTCCAATTCCTCAGCGCGAAGGTCTTTCTGCATTACTAGACCTTCACCTTTAATCTCGACTGACTCTAATTCTCCTTGAAGCATCTTGCCGGGGTCAGTCCGAATATCAACTTCCAGATTTTCCACTTCGTCAAGTTGCGTTGATAGTCCAACTTCTGCGGCTTTACTAAGAGCCTGTTCCCCAATATTTGGTTCGCCTAATGCCACGACTGCTTTCCTGTTATGTATTCCTGACATAACACAATTTAGGCGATCGCTTTTTCAAGTTAATCTGTCTGATGGTATAAGCAAGCCCACAATGTTACTATGCATTATGAAGGAATCTGACTAATGAGAGCATTAAGCCACAATGTAATCTTGTCTATTTCTACATCCACTTGCTTCAGGTGCAGTGCTATATCCTCATATTGAAAATCACGCAGATTCACGAGTTTACTAATCATCATCAACAAAGCGGCTGTCAGTTCTAGTGGTAAGTCTTTCCCTTCAAAGTAGTAACCCTGCTCAAAGGCGATGTACTGCCCACCCTCAGCAATCCTGAGTACTACCTCAAGCGCAGCCGATTGAACTTTATCTGCCAGATGTACCAAAAACTCTGCCTTCATGACGAATTTGTTATTACCTGGTAACTTGCACTCTGCATGTTGCAAGTCAATCATCATGGCTTGATTCTTGGTTGGAATTTCTATTTTGCGTACCTGATTGCGTACATACTCAGAGTTCAAAGCAAGGTTGACATCTGCTGTCGTGAAAACCAAACGAACTGAAGCATTTGTCGGCTCGGTTAGTTCAATTTTGCCTAATGCCGCGCTAAGGAGATTAACCGCAATCTTGCCAATTTTTAGGTCTAATTCCCCGATACGCAAGTCTTGAGGCGTTACTAAGCCTTCCCCCTGCAACGTCAGTGAATTCAGTTCTCCCTGAATTAGCTGTAGGACTTCACTGTTAATCTTGATGTCTATAGTTTCAGCACTATTTAGCTTGCTAGATACTGCTAGCTCTGCTGCCTTGTTCAGTGCCTGTTCTCCCATTCCTGCATTCTGTTCTTGCATCACAAAGTCATCTCCGGCGGTGCTGCCACTCTCGCTGAGTGCAGCGTTATGTACTACTTGACGACTAGCGCTCTAGGGTTCTATGTCGTCTCTTAAGCCATAGTTTTTGATAGTTAGTTCTTAGGAAGTTGTAGATGACTTAGCTGTCACTTAATCTCAAGAACGCTGCCAATATACTATAATCAATAATCCTTTCTTTAGAGGCAAAGTTAAAAGAGATACTTCTGTAGTTAATATAGTTCAAACAATCAATTTTTATATAGCTAATCAATAAACAAAAAATCTCATCTATCTAGAGAGTTAAACTAAAGCTGGAACAACATTAAAGCTAAAAAAAGTAAACAGTAGTCAAGTCTAGGATTAGGGGAAATTTCAGCAGCTTCGAGATGAATCCATCAACAGAAGGATGGAGTAACTCGATCCCTCTGGCAAAGTGGGAAGAGTTGAAATACAAAATATCCTTAAGAGAGCAGTACACATGGTAGTAACACTTGATGATACAAAACGTCTTGCGATCGCTCAAAAATTATCTGACATGAAAGCGATCCAAAACCTAATCATTTCTAGTGAGCAGAAACTAATTGGAAGCATCACTGACGAAGAGATTAGAAAGCGCCTACAGGACTTCATCCAAGATGACCAGAAGAACATGGGTGTTCTTGATACCGTAATCGTTCAATACGGTGTTCAAGCAGAACCTAAAGAGTCAGCACAGAAGCTGGTTGAGCAAGCTCAGCAAATGATGGAAAGTTCTGAGTTTAGTCTTTATGAAAAGGCAGCTCAGATTGAATTGCTCAAGCACAAGCAAACGATGAGTGGGCTACTCGTCCATAAGTGTGCCCAGGTTGTCGGCGCTGATGTAATGGCAGCTATCTCCCCGTTAAATGCTGTTAACTTTGATAGCCGCGCTCACCAAGAACAATTCAAAGGTATCCTCGAAATTCTCGGTACTCGTGAACTGACTGGACAAGAGCCAGACCAAGGACTGTGGGGACGTGTTCAGGATGCTATGGCAGCTTTGTCGGGTGTAGTTGGTAGTGCTGTCACTCGCAGTGATGATGAGATGAGCATCCGTGACCTCATCCGCATGGATCATGCTAAGACCAATACCTTGTTCACAGAAATTGCTCAATCTAACGACCCTCAAAAAATCCAAGAGTACTTTGGTCAACTCTACAAAGATCTAAGCGCACACGCTGAAGCTGAAGAGCAAGTTGTCTATCCAGCAGTACGTCCTTTCTACGGTCAAGGCGATACTCAGGAGCTATACGATGAGCAAGCTCAAATGAAGCAGATGCTAAAAGAGATTGAGTCATTGAACCCATCTAACATGGATGACTTCAAATCAAGAGTGAAGAAGCTGATGGATGTGGTTGGCGATCACATTCGTCAAGAAGAAAGCACGATGTTTACCGCTATCGGTAATAACTGCAGCCACGAGCAAGAGAAGCAAATGGCGACTCAGTTCAAAGAAGCTAAGAGCAAGATCCAGCAACAAATGGCGGCTTCTAAATAATATTCCATTTTAGAAGCATAAATCTAAATGGCAAAAAACAGATTAAGCCATTAGATTAATCAAGAAAAAGGAGAGGTCAGGTAGCCCTCTCCTTTTTCTTTGACTAGTTAAAGCTTTAAGTTGATACAAGATTGCTTTCCTCTTACTCTACTGAAAAAGTAAGCTCAAGAAGTCAACAGTTGCTAAGTCTAAAATTATTAGAAATTTCAAAATTTTTGAGTAGAATCCATCAAGAGAAAGATGGAGCCACCCAAATTTATATGGCAAAGTTAGAAGAGATAAAACTTAAAGATTCTTAAAGAGAGAAGCACACATGGTAGCAACACTTGATGATACAAAGCGTATTGCGATCGCTCAAAAATTATCCGACATGAAAGCGATGCAAAACCTGATCATTTCCAGTGAGCAGAAACTAATCGAAGGTATTACTGACGAAGAGATTAGGAAGCGCTTACGGGATTTCCTCCAAGATGATCAGAAGAACATGGGTGTTCTCGATACCGTAATCGTTCAATATGGTGTTCACTCTGAACCCAAAGAGTCAACACAGAAGATTGTTGAGCAAGCTCAGCAAATGATGGAAAGTTCTGAGTTTAGTCTTTATGAAAAGGCATCTCAGCTTGAATTGCTCAAGCATAAGCAAACAATGAGTGGAGTCCTCGTTCACAAGTGTGCTCAGGTTGTTGGTGCTGACGTAATGGCAGCTATCTCCCCCTTAAACGCCGTTAACTTCGATAGCCGCGCTCACCAAGAGCAGCTTAAAGGAATTCTAGAGATTCTTGGTACCCGTGAATTGACTGGGCAAGAGCCAGACCAAGGACTGTGGGGACGTGTTCAAGATGCCATGGCAGCTTTGACAGGTGTTGTCGGTAGTGCCGTCACTCGCAGCGATGATGAGATGAGCATTCGTGACCTCATCCGCATGGATCATACTAAGGTTAATACTCTGTTCGTGGAAGTTCAGGGTACAAACGACCCTCAAAAACTGCAAGAATACTTCGGTCAAATCTACAAAGACCTGAGCGCACACGCCGAAGCTGAAGAGCAAATCGTCTACCCGGCTATCCGCAGCTACTATGCAGACACCCAAGAGCTGTATGACGAGCAGGCTGAGATGAAGCAAATGCTCGAAGAGATTAAGTCCATGAACCCTTCTAACATTGATGACTTCAAAGCCAAAGTTCAGCAACTAATGAGTGCTGTGCTAAAGCACGTCCAGGAAGAAGAGAACGATATGTTCCCCAAAATCCGCGACAACTTCAGCGACGAACAGCAGAAGCAAATGGCGACACAGTTCAAAGAAGCCAAGAGCCGCTTGCAGCAAGAAATGGCAGCATCTAAGTAATGCATCGCATCCTCCTCGCTACTAAGCTAAGTTGCCTAAAACACAACAAATAGGCAGATTAGCGAAAACAATCAAAAGAGGTCTACCCGACCTCTTTTTTTTGTGACTATTCAGAGCAAGGCTGTTAAAACTAAGTTGGTTGATAGACGTAAATCAACTTAGAATATCTAAATCGAGATTTCCCCATTGCCTCCACTGCGAAGGTGAGAATAAAGGGTGCATCAGGTTGTAGTGGCATAAAGCGTAGATACCGATTTGACTGTTGTTTGGCAAAAAGCAACAGAGGTGAAACCATGAATCCTGATGAACTCTTGCGGAAATATGCGGCAGGAGAAAGAGATTTTTTTCTTGCTGACTTGAGTGCTGCTCACCTCAAGCACGCCAACCTGAGCGGAGCCGATTTTACTCAAGCCAATCTGAGCGGTGCTAACCTGTTACAGGCAAACTTGAGTCGTGCGACGCTCAGTACAGCGGACTTGCGCCAAGCTGATTTGGAAGCCGCGAATTTACAAGGGGCAGACTTAAGCGGTGCTGATTTGATAGGGACTAACTTGAGTGGCGCTAACCTGAATTTTGCAGGTTTGACTGGCGCAGATTTGAGTGGAGCCATTTTGATGATTGCTGGCTTGATAGGTGCAGATCTCAATGGAGCTAACCTCAGTGAGGCGAACTTAGTTGGAGCGAATCTGCGAGGAGCAAACCTGATTGGAGCCAATCTGAACAAGACAAATCTCAGCGAAACTTACTTGCATGAGGCAGACTTGAGCGAGGCTAACTTCAACAATGTCAACTTGCAAAGAAGTTTATATAACGAAAAAACTCTTTTTCCCTTAGGGTTTGACCCAGTTGAGGCTGGCGCTTACTTGGTAGCTCCTCATGTGTCTCTTGCAGGTTTAAATTTGAGTGGAGTTTACCTTCCTGGAGTTAACTTACAGGGGGCAAACCTGAGTCAAATAGACTTGAGTCAGTCAACTTTAATCTGGGCAGACTTGAGTGGCGCGAATTTGACTGGCGCGAATCTAAGTAATGCTAACTTGAGTGGTGCTAATTTGAGTGGCGCTAACTTGAGTGGAGTCAATCTTGATGGAGCGAATTTGAGCGGTACAACGATGCCGAATGGTGAGTTGCACAATTCCGAGAGAATAGCGCGACAAGCTTGCAATTAGACATCTTCAGAACCTATAGCAAAAGGCAGAAGGTAAAGGGCAGAGGGCATAAAAGTTTACTAGTACGTGGTTGTTTTAGCCATTAAATCTGTCCTAATCTTTATAGCTGTCGCTATAAAGATTAGGACAAGTGTTACAAATGTTGCCTTGAATTCATAACTTTATGATGTGCTGCTTTTTGATTCGTAGCCAAATGAATTCTTCTAGCTAGAACATCAGTCAATTAATAAGTAAGGACAATCCTCAAGAGAATTGTCCCTACGAAAAATCGTTATTTTGATGATTGTTGAAAGCGTTCTAGGCTAACGCCAACGGCACCAACGAAGCTGATCGCGTTTGTGTAAACTTTACTCTAAAAAACTTACGCTCCAACGCGCCCTCTACCAAGAAGAGCCGCCCGTGTTTGGGGCCCGGCGATTCCATCTACACGTAAACCATATCTCTGCTGGAATTGTCGAACTGCGTTTCGGGTGCTAGGACCATAAATTCCATCAGCGCCAGAAGCTCCAATTGGGATGCCGTAATTATCCCGCAAAGCCAATTGAATGTCTCTAGTCCCTGCACTGTAACGAGGACGAGTCCGACCTCCAACTGCGCCCGAAGTGACACGGCGTCCAGGAGCATTACCAACATAAGCGGAAGCGACGTACCGACCCGTTGAAAGCCTGTAGAACCCGTTGCTATAGCCAACAATCGGTGCAAGTGCTGCTCCATTGCGAACGCAGGTATGAACAGGCGCACCGACGTAAGGAGCTGTGCGAGCATTCAGGCATCTACCGTTTGTCCTCACGTAGGCAGCTGCTGCTGGATCTGCTACGTGCAAACTGCTCAACAATACAGTGATGCATACTAAACTTAGCCAAGCGGAACTAGGAATTTTATTCCAGTTCAGTTTTAACTCTGGAAGATTGTATTCAATACCAGCTGCTTCTTCATAAGCAGCATACGAATTAGTGTAAGCAAGCGCTTCCACGAAGTTCTCCTTAAGTTTACGAAAAATCCAAATATTGACGCTGATTTCCTCAAAATTACCCTTAAATTTGAAGAAATCCCGGTTTCATGAGTGCCATTATAGCCTCAAAGTTCAATACGATGGCAATACCAAATAATTAAGAAAAAAAGCGATCGCCTACTGCTGTACCAAAAACTTAAGGGAAGGGGTTATGAGTGATAACAGAGCGGCTACGCTAACTTAACCCAACCTAAAAAATCTGCGGTCATACTGCAATACCGCAAGCGATAACGCACCAGCCACTAGCCCCCAAAACGCTGAGCCGATACCAAATAACGTCACGCCGGACGCGGTCACAAGAAACGTCACCAGTGCGGGTTCGCGCTCTTTCTCGTGAGTCAGCGCCGCTGCAAGCCCATTGCCAATAGTACCTAAAAGAGCAAGCCCTGCGATCGCAAGCACAAGCTCCTGGGGGAACGCCGCGAACACTGCACCCACCGTTGCGCCAAACAGCCCGATCACAATGTAGAAAACCCCAGCGGCAACCGCTGCTACATAACGCTTTGCTGGGTCTTCATGGGCTTCCCGTCCCATGCAAATAGCGGCTGTGATGGCAGCAAGATTCAAAGCGAATGCACCGAATGGAGCCAACACCATTGTTGCAGCTCCTGTCCAGCCAATTAGTGGGGAAATAGGTACTGAGTAACCGGACGCACGCATTACAGCAACCCCAGGTACGTTTTGGGAAGCCATCGTAACTACAAACAGCGGCAATGCCACGCCGACAAGCGCACCAACCGAAAACTCCGGCAGCGTCAAAACAGGCTCTGCCAGTTGCAGGCGTACTGTATCAATACGCAGTAGTCCTTGAATTCCTGCGATAACCATACCTAATATCAATGCAGAAACAACCGCATAGCGCGGCAATACGCGACGTGCGATCAAGTAGGCGCAGAACATAGCGAACGTCATCACAAACTGCGTTTTCATAGCGACAAAAACATCAAGCCCGAACCGCAACAGAACGCCAGCCAGCATCCCTGAAGCAATAGACATCGGAATTCGGTTAATCATGCGCTCGAACCAGCCGGTAAAGCCGCAAAGCGTAATTAACGCGGCTGAGATGAGGAACGCTCCGATGGCTTCTTCCATCGAAACGCCAGCCGCAGAGGTGATTAGCATAGCTGCACCAGGCGTAGACCAAGCGGTTACGACCGGAACCCGGTAACGCAGGGAAAAGATGATGCTCGTCAGCCCCATGCCTAGCCCCAATGCACACATCCATGAGCCGATTTCGGTAGGTGAGGCATTAAGGGCTTGGGCGGCTTGGAAAACAATGACGGCTGAGCTAGTAAACCCAACTAATACAGTGACGAAGCCTGCAATGATCGCAGAGGCAGAGAAGTCCTTGAGTAATACCATGCGCGTGCCGAAGACCGAGAATTTCGGGTAGAGGAGTGGATTGTCGATAGAATCAAGGCTATGGGCGCTGAGGCTTAACTGTATTGGATAAAATTGCTCTTCTGATACTGCCCTTGGAGTAATCCCGAAAGCTCGTTTAAAGCTTCGGTTCAAATGGCTCTGGTCATAGAATCCATTTTCCACAGCAATTTCAGAGAGTGGCTTTGAGGTTCGTAGCGATCTTACTAACGCCTATACTGCCGTAGCAAACAATTCAAATCTATTTCTTACTTACACTTAATTTCAACAAAATTAGCTGCCCCTTATGCTTAACAGCCAGCGTTTGGCTATCTGGAGTCAACCCAAGCGCTGAGATATGTGATCTGCTTGGCAGCAGTGCTTCGCTATCACAAACCTGGTATAAATGTTAAGCAAAAAGTAGATGTTGAGTTAGCGAGGAAAGTCCACCGATAAGATATGCGATCACTAGGTCTAGTGGATTACAAGCTAGAGTAGTACAAATTACCGCTTCAGCACTAAAATCCTATGCCATAAACTTCGTCCCACTCTCCAAATTCTTCGAGTGCTAAATTGAGGAAGCTTGGCACGGCATCCGTTAATTCAAATGTTGCGTCTTTGGCTCTACATATGTCATTGTAGACAGCTTGACGAAAAGCTTTAAGTTTTTTATCGATAAGTTCGATAGCGGTAGCTGAGAGTTGGTGATGCTTCTCTCATCTTCCGTCGAAGGATATCTGTGCAATTGACAGTTACCTTATCCACCACTTTTGATACCAGTAACTTACTGTGTCATTTCTCCACTCTGCTCGCTTCTAGTCTAAACTCCAGTTGCTTAAAGAATAAGGTTGACCAAGCAAAGAAAGGCTCACGTCCCCGATCAAGGAGTAAATCCGAAAAGGGGACGTAATTTTAGTAGCGACTAAAGGTATTTTGGTTAAGTTTGTTACCTCAAAATGTAGTCTGTTCAGCTTGACGTACCGATCGCACTACAGCCGCACTAGCGCGGTCGCCAATTAACTTTTCTTGGTCATATCCAAGCAAGATTTCCCATGCCTGATCGGGATACTGTTCTGCAAGAGGCAAAGCGACATCATCCATCATCCAACGACCATGCCGTTCGTCTTCCTTAATGTGCAATTCCCAGTACCCCATTGCTGCATTTGATAATCCCAAGCGTTGTGCTGCTGCCAAATAGTTCCTGTAAGCCGCAGGACCAGCTACCTCAAAGTACGCTAATCCTCCATTATAGCGCAGGAAGTAGCGCTTGCGCTCGGTCAATAGGAAGTTGTGGTTGATACCTGCTAGCACCTGCCAAGGTACCAAATCAAAGTATGCTTCTGGTTCTGTGTGCATTCCAAACTCGGCAAGCATCTGGGCGAAGAAGGTAGAGTGCTTGCGAGCGAGGCGGCCATTTCCATACTCCTCAAGCAATACTCGTGTTAGGGTTGCTTGCACCTCATTGGCGGCACCACCGAGGATACGAGAGAGTCGGCTGGCTTCGACTAAGCCATCAAAAGACGCGATCGCAAGCAGGTGACGATAGCCTCTTTCACTCATCTCTTCCTGCAAGTACCGACTGTCCTCTGATAGAGGAGGATTGAGATCAGCCGCCGCACGCTCAACTAGTGCTTGCTTCACATTTACTTGCTGGAGTGCTTCCATGTCCAGTTGCGCGAGTTCCCACGGCTGCCAAACTGCTTCAATTCGGTCACGCACGGTTCGCAAGTAATCTGAGCGTTCATTGGTATAGTGCCTTAAGTCGTCATACCAAAAGAGCTTGAGTCGGTTGATACGATATAGAATGCGTTGAAGAAAGCGGTGCGCCGCATCATCACCGGGTTCTTGTTCGTAGGCAGCATCCAGTGCTGTTGCGATCGCCTTTTCAAGGTTAGTTACAAGCGAGGGTTGTGCCTCAATTTTTTGATCTAACTCCTCCATTTCGAGCAGTTCTATAAATTGCTGCTCGGCTTCCTCATAGTTTGTCGTTGTTGGCTGGCTTGTCGGTGAAGTCTTTGCCTCCGAAAAAGCCTTCGGGAGCGTGGGTGAATTGCTCTGCATGTAATGTTTCTTCTCTTTGTCTAATGCATCACAATTCTCGACCTTCTTTACACTTAGTTACATCTACCTTGAAGATAGATTTCCTCTACCAAAAGAAGGACAAGGCTCTCCAACCTTAAATACATAGCAGAAGGGTATTAACTATCAGCTTTTCTGTCGTTGCTGTAAAATTATATTGCTTGTGCTATTTTAGTTTGGCTCAGCTTAAAGATATTGCTTATCAGACTGGTCAAACTATTTATCAAATCAAATACGCACTTTTGTCAGACTATTTAATTCAACAATTGAAACGACCGAATATTTTCAGGCGTTTTGTCAAGTTTTTTGCGAAAAGGCACGGCGTAGCCGTACCCGTGCTTGTGACAGTTGCGTAAGTCCTGAGGCTATTGCCTCAAACGGGTGGCGAAAGTTCAACCTCAAAAAAATTCCCGAAACGGATGCAATCAAGGAGGCGAGAATAGAGTAGCTAGCTGGCTCCCCTAACTCCCCTGCTCCCCAACTTTCTCTAACGAGAATAAATCAGCTTTGCCCTTAGTGGGGTGAGCCACTAGTGACTTTCTCCAACACTTCTTTTTTGACAGTGAGTCGCTGACGTTTGCGTCGCGGCTTTTTGCCTCCAGGAAAATCGTGAAGCAGGGTATAGAAGCAGGGAATGATGAACAGGGTGAGAAGTGTCGCAAGGGACAAACCAGAGAAGACGACGACACCCAACGGTTGCAGAAACTCTGAACCTTCTCCAATTCCCAACGCTAGGGGGAATAAGCCTAAGACAGTGGTGATGGTGGTCATCATAATCGCTCGTAGGCGCAGGGGAGCCGCTTCTAAAATTGCGGTTGTGCGATCGCATCTTTCCCGCTCGTAAATTTGGTTTGCCAACTCAACCATGATGATGGCGTTGTTCACAACAATCCCCACTAGCAGTACTGCGCCAACAAGTACAGTTGCCCCGATCGCAGTTTTGGTAACATAAAGCCCTAAAATTCCTCCAGCAAGGGCGAGTGGCACGGTGAGCATAATCACCAAGGGGTCAATCAGCGAGTTGTACTGCACTGCCATCACCACGAAAACCAAGAACGCCGCTAATCCTCCCAGAACTTTCAGAGACTCTTGCAACTGCCGATTTGTCTCACTGGCGGAACTAGGGAGTACACTAACGCCTTCAGGGAAGTCCAACTCTGCCAACACAGCAGTAGTTTGAGCGATCGCATCACTCAACGTCGCTCCCTCAGCTAGATTTCCCGCAATCTGGAAAACCTGTCGCTGGTTAATCCGCTGTACTTCTCCCGGTGCTTGCCCTTCTTCAATCGTTGCAACGTCTCCCAGACGGATTTGGCGATTATTGTCTACAAATAAGGGTAACTGCTTTAACTGCGCCGCACGCTGCACAGCTTCCTGATTGAGCTGCACTCGCACATCCACCAAACGATCTCCCCGTTGCAGTTCAGTTGCCACTGAACCCTCAATTGCCGTCTGAATCGTGTCTCCAATCTCCTGAGTTGTTAAACCAAACTCAGCCACACGTTCCCAGTCGGGACGAATCTGCACTTCCGGTTGCCGTTCATCAGCATCAGGACGGAAACGCGCCAAGGTAACCCGCTCATCCAATGCTTGAAGTGCTTGACGCCCTGCTTCTTGTAGAGTTTCGGCATCGGACCCCTGGAGAGAAACGTCAACCTCTGCACCTCGTACTGGGGAGTTGGAGAGGATAATACCGCGCACCTCACCCGGACTTACCCGGATGCGAGTATTGACTAAATTTAGCTTTTCCACCTCCTGAGTTACCTGCTTTACAAACTCCTCAACATCAGTATTCGGTTTGAGGGTAATCGTGCTGGAACCGCGCAGGGCATTTTCTGTTGTATTACTACCGAAGAGAAAGCCACCTGATGTTGTAAAAACACTCTCAGTTTCTGGCTGTTGGAGGAGAATGTCATCAACAATACTCATCACTTTTCGGTTCGTTTCCAGGGTGGTGCCAGGAGGAAACTGCGCTCTCAGGTTCGCTTGTCCGGTATCAATTCGGGGCAGGATTTCTTGCGGAATTTGTCCAGCTAAAAAGAGACTACCGCCACCAAGGACAATGAACGCGATCGCAATAACAATAATCCGATAACGCAGCACCAAGCCTAAGAAACGCCCATAACTGCGAGTTGCCGCCTCAAATCGAAGGTTAAACTGCTGCAACGGCCAAAACTCACTAGCGCGACTTGACCAACGTATTGCCAACAAGCGTGAAGTAAGCATTGGAACGATAGTCAACGCTACCAGTAGAGAAGCCGCGACAGAAAAACTGATAGTAAGAATTAACTCATTGAACAGCAGTGAGACAAAGCCACCAATTAGCAAAAATGGCAACACTGCGACCAAGTTAGTAGTGGTAGAAGCAACTAGCGCTGATTCTACTTCTTGGCTACTGCTTACGGCTTGATTAATTAATTGCCCTTGACTCAGGCGAACGCGGTTAGTTTTTCCGGGTGTCATACCAGCACCATCAGAAATGGTTTCTAGCATAACGATCGCATTGTCCACGACAATCCCCACACCCAATGCCAAGCCTCCTAGACTAAAGACATTGAGCGATAACCCAAATAGCTGCATTAAGATAATTGCCGCTAACGTTGCTAGGGGAATCGCTAGGACAATAATCAACGTTTGACGCAAAGAACCCAAAAACAGGAGAACCGCTACGGCAGCAAGTCCTGCACCAATTAGTCCAGAACTGGTCACATTGGAAATCGAGTTGCGGATGAATATCGACTCATCCAGCGTTGCTACCAATTCCATATCCTCTGGAATCACACCCGACTGTCGCAGTTCTTCGATGCGTTTTTTCACGCCGTCTACCACTTCAATCGTGTTAGCATCTGGCTGCTTCTGAACACTGACTTTAATCGCGGGTTCTCCATTCAGGAAAACAAATACTCGCTGATCTTCAGTGCCATCGATGATTTGGGCAAAGTCTCGCAGGTAGACACGGCGAGTTGATTGAGGAGTCGGCAGTAGGGGTGATATCCCCGTGTCCGCCCCGGAGTTAGGTGTAGTGGCAGATAAACCGCTTACCTCAAATGAGAGATTTTCGAGTTCTTGGGCATTCCGAAAGCGCCCGACTGTCCGTGTCAGGGGTTCCGCATTCTCCCCTCGCAGACGCCCACCAGAGACATCCTGATTGCGATCGCTAAGGGCATCTAACACATCCGTCAAACCGATACCCAGCGCTTGTAAGCGATTAGGGTCAATTTGAACCAGCACTTCTTCAGAGGCACCACCAGCGACATCTACCGCCGCCACTCCTGCCACAACGCCAAGTTCACGGCTGAGTTCTTCATCCGCAAATACCCGCAAATCGACATCCTCTAAAGAAGGCGATCGCAAGGCTAATTCATACACAGGCAACTGAGAAGGGTCAACCTTGAACAAGCGCGGCTGTTCGACAATATCAGGTAAGTTGCCTTGAGCACGGTTAAAAGCAGCTGTCGCATCGTTCAGTGCCTGGTCAATATTGCCTCCCGGCTCGAAGAACAAGTCTAAACTCACCTGTCCTTCACGGGTTTGGGAATAAACTTGCACAACTCCTTCGGTTGCGCTTAAGGCTTCCTCCAGGGGTTTTGTGATTTCCTCAACCCCCACTTCTGGTGAAACTCCAGGCGCACTCAGTCGCACCCCAATTCGGGGATAGGTAATCGAAGGTAGCAAATCGACCTGAATTTGAGAGATGAAGAATATACCTAGCACGATTACCGCTACGGTAAGTACGAGGGTGCCTATGTGTTGGCGGATCGAGATGGTACTGAGACTAAATCCAGAGTTGTGAGCATTCTGCATTACCGTTGCTCCTGTTGTTGGGGGGTTCTCGACAAAATACTCAGACGCACCGTTTCACCAGCTTTTAAAGGCTTACCACTGCTGGCAACAAAGCGCTCTCCTGGCTGCAAACCAGAGAGAATTTCTACTTGACCATTGACGCGATCGCCAACTTGCACACGCCGCGCCTGTACTTTCGCTTCACTACCTGTACCTGTAACAGTAAACACTGTCCCTTCAGTCGGTTGAGAATTACTTCCTCTGTTTCCTGCTTCCCCTGTTCCCTCTGCTTTCGTTGCTCCTCCTCTTCCCCGTCCCGCTTCTTGCAGCGCGGTTTCAGGCACGACAACTCTTTCTTGCTTGCTGGAGGCAAAGTTAACTCGTGCTAAAAGTCCACTGCCAATCCGCCCATTACTGTTGGGAATTGTAATTTCCACTGGCACCTGACGTGCTGCCTGATCAGCCGCAGGAGAAATACGTGTGACGCTTCCAGCAAATGAATTATCAGGAAAGGCATCTAAGCTCACCCTAACTGACTGTCCAACCCGAATGTTGGCAAGTTCCAACTCTGAAACGGGAACAACTACCTTCACACGGCTAAAGTCACCCAATTTAAGGACTTCTCCTCCAGGCTGAATCAGGTTTCCGGGTTCGCTAATCTGCTCTAAAACAACACCATTGATCGGAGAGGCAATTAGAGCATAGGAACGACGTTCCCGTTCTTGGGCAACAGCGGCTTGTTGTGCTGCTACTCTCCCTTTTGCGGCTTCTACTGCCTGTTGTTCTGTACGGATTTGTTCGAGGGCAGATTGCAACGTTTGTTGAGCGGTTTGGGCAGCCGTTTGTGCCAATTCTGCTTCTTGCTGGGAAATTGCGCCTTGGTTCCCAAGAGTCTGCCGACGTGCTGCGTCTACTTGAGCTTGCTTGAGTTCAACACGGGCTTGTTCTGCTAAGGCACGAGCATTGCTTACCTGAGTTTGGGCACGTGCGACTTCTGATTGCAGTGCCCCCAGTTCCGCTTGGGCTTGACTCACAGATGTCATCAACAAAGAGTCGTCTAACTGAGCAACAATTTGACCTTGCTTCACCAAGTCACCTGCACCAACTTGCATGTTTAGCAATCGCCCTTCTACTTGGGCACGGAGGGAGACTTCCCGCACGGGTCGTGTGGTACCAGTGTATTGGGTTTCTTCTTGAAGGGTTCCAGTTTTTGCGATCGCCACATCGACTGGCGTGACTTGCCCTCCCTGTTGTGAGCCAGGATTACCAGTTTGAGCTTCCGCTTGAGTTCTAGGAAGGAAACCACACCCAGATAGGCTAACGAGCAAGCCTGCCAATACTATTTGGGTTAATGGGTTTGAGCAGACAAACGAACCGGATGAGGACTTAGGGAAACTGTGTTCAACAGCAGGGTGCTGTTCTACTTGGGATTTGGTGGTGGTTGGATGAGCAGAGGTGGAATTTAAAGACACGATTTAGGTTCCAATTAGGGCATTATTGGTGTGACATCCCTATCGGGATCTAAACGGACAACTGGCTTTTTTAAATTTAGGTTTGAATCTTAATAATAAATTAAGAAGTATTAAGTAACAAAAATTTACCTCTTAAGTTTGAGTGAGAAGTTATGAGAGTAACCGAGGCTAGGCTTGATTTACCAACATCACTAAAAAAGATGGCGTTGAGGAGCGATCGCGTTCTTCCCTCAACTCTCAACTATGAAATGGCACAGCAACCAAAGGCAGCAACGCTAAGAGAACCAAACTCCAAGTCCACGAGCTTGACGGCGTTGATGTTTCTGGTTCCCCTAAAAGTGCCTCAATCCTCTCTTCTAAACGATTGCGAGGAGCCGCACAGCTAAAGGCAGCACAGAAACTTTCTGAGGCTATTACTGGGGCGCTTGCCACCATCAGCAGCGATTCTGCCAGCAGCAAGCTATCTACACGCTCTGCTGCCCAACGATCAGCACGAAGTTCCCGTAATACCAGGAGTTCCTGCCACAACGCTTCTGTATTCGGCAACCAGGAAGTACAGTGTCGTAACCAGCCTAGCCAGAAAAACCAGAAGGTATCCCGGTAGTAGTGATGAGCTTGCTCGTGAGTCAGTACCGCTTCAAGATGCTCCGGTTCGAGAGCCTGCAACAGTCCCTGTGTGACAACCAAAGATGGCTCCCAAAAGCCGATCTGGGCACTGAACAGAACAGGATTATCGACAAGATAAACTGGCTTACCGTCAAGGTCAATTTGGGGATAATTGCGAATGTGTTGCAGAGACTGCCACCCTTGAGCGGCTAACTGCAAGCCGAAAAAGATGGACATCCCTACATAGGTGAGAGCGAGACAATAGCTGAACCAGTCGGTGTGCAGCCCAATCATTTGTCCCTGTGGTCCCATGCAAAGCACAGCAAGAGCCGTGATTAGGAGTAAAAGAGGCGGCAAGAGAAATAATAAAAGCGATCGCTGCCAGCGTGTTGTCCAGTTTCCACTAGGTTCAGACCAAGTGCATCGGAGTAAGCAAGCTGAGGCTAATGCCACCAGAATCATAACTAGATGCATTATTGCTCCTCCCTCGCTTGACGTGCGGCTTTTAGGCGAAGTGCGATCGCTTCGATTTTCTCTAAGCTTGCTGCATCCAAGCTATCAGCAAAGGCAGCAACAACATCCGGGTTACCCACAGCAAGAAACTGATTAAGCTGATCGTGAGCTTTGATTACCTGCGCCTCTTCACGAGAAATGAGAGGTTGCCAAGAGAAAGCACGCTCTTGTTTCTCACAAACCAGCCAACCTTTCTGGGTGAGGCGACGTAGCACCGTAGTCACGGAAGTATAAGCCAACTCCCGATCCGGGTCAGCCAAAATCCGTTCATGCACATCCTTAACGGTGGCACAACCCAGTTCCCAGACGATATTTAAGATTTCAGTCTCTAAAGGGCCAAGTGAGAGTTGTTTTGGACGATAGTTCGGCAGAGGAGTCATTCGTCATTTTGAGTGTAAGGGGTTTCTCAGGCAGTGCAACCAGAGCCTACTCTAAAGTATCGAGCAGTGAGGCTATCCTCTGTCCCCCTATAGACTCCCAAAAGTTAACAAAGGTTCAAAGAGTTTCAACTTTTGACGAAATGGATACAAAGACTTCTGATTTGGATATGCTTAGTTTTTTAGCATGGAGAATAAATTAAGTAATCTACTAATTGCAGGGTTAGCTTTTACAACGTTTTTCACAGCTAGAAGTTCACCAACGGCTGCTCAAACAACTCTGGTTGAAGAGAGATTTAATGACAACACCACTGTTGGCTGGTCACTTGGTGTGGCTAACCCAGCAACCCCCTTTCCTTGTTTAACAGCAGGAGACGCATTTACTCCGCTTGGTTCAATTGGAGCCTGTAATCCTGCACAACCTGATCCACAGGGAGAAGGAGCGCTGAGAATCACGACAAACGAAACAGGGCAAGCAGCCTTTGGTATCTACGACTTCACTATTCCTTCAAGGTCAGGTTTAGTAATTACCTTCGACTACTTCGCCTACGGTGGTATCCCAACTGGCAATCCTCCCAGTACAGCAGATGGAGTCACCTTTTTCTTATTCAGTGGCGAAACTACTAATCCTCAGCCTGGTGCTTTTGGTGGCTCACTTGGCTACGCTCAACGAACCGGAGGAGGCAATCCCCCAGGTTTAACCAATGGCTATGTTGGTGTCGGACTAGATGAGTACGGAAATTTTGCCAATGATAACGAGGGACGTGGTGCAGGCTGTCCTGTTACGTCTCCCTTTGGAACAGGAAACACCAGAGTACTTGATTCTGTCACCCTCAGGGGTTCGGGTAATGGAAATACTGGATATTGCTATCTCGAAAATTCCGGTGTTCTCCCTCAGGGTATTGACGAACCCGATGCGCCCAATCGTGAGGTGGCACAACGAAGGCTCAGGATTACGCTGACTGAGGATAATACCATATCAGTCGAGCTAGACTTTACCGGGACGGGAAACAACTTCCAACAAGTTCTTGACCCAATCAACTTGACAGCAGCACCTGGACAAGCTTCTGTGCCTAGCTCGTTCAAGTTTGGTTTTGCGGGTTCAACTGGAGATGCAACGAACATTCATGAAATCCGAAACCTTACAGTTACAACGATCGAGAATATCCCTACGCCTGACTTGACGCTACGCAAGAGGCAAATTCCTGCGTCTTTCACTCCAGGGGGAACGGGTCGATACAGATTGACGGTAAAGAATGTGGGTGATGGTCCAACTTATAGCCCCACTACAGTTACAGACACTCTACCTCCAGGCTTCAGACTTGCGTCATTTACTGGTGATGGCTGGAGCTGTTCAGAAAACCCGCAGAGAACCGTTACTTGTATCTATTCTCCAGAGGCAAACAATCCAGCTATCCAGCCTGAAGAGAGTCGCTCAGTCATTCTCACCGTTAACGTGCCTCCTACGCTTGGGAGTTACCTCAACACGGCAACTGTTTCGACGACAGCCGATGAGAATCCGAATAATAACACGGCTCAGACATCGAACTTGCTGCCGCCGCCACCACCAATTTGCAACCGAGCAGGAGATATCTGTCAGTTTTAATCTTCCACTATTTAGAGTCTGGTGCTAGACAAAGCTTATCTACTAAATGAAAAATTTTTGTGTCAATTCAACTTGTGTAATGGAGTTGGTAGTATTTAATTCTCTAGAATTCGCTCAGGCGTGTTCATACCTGAGAAAAGCTACCCTAACGCTAGCAGCCCTTGGCTTAATCGCCGCTATCACTCCAAAGCCAGTGTATGCCCAAGCGATCGCACCCGCTAGTGATGGCACTGGTACACTGGTTACTCAAGACGGCAACCAATTCAACATTTCAGGTGGTTCTCTGTCTGGAGATAGTGCCAATCTCTTCCATAGCTTCCAGCAGTTTGAGCTTGATTCGGGTCAGATTGCCAATTTTCTGTCAAAGCCTGAAATTATTAATATCCTAGGACGGGTTGTTGGTGGTGATGCCTCGATTATTAACGGTTTGATTCAGGTGAGTGGAGGCAACTCAAATTTATTTTTGATGAATCCTGCTGGAATTGTCTTTGGTCAAAATGCGACTCTCAATGTACCAGCCAACTTTACTGCAACCACGGCTACCGGGATTGGCTTTAGTGGAAATAATTGGTTTAATGCCTTTGGTGAAAATGACTACCAAAACCTAATTAACACCCCTACACAGTTTGCTTTTGACCTGTCCCAACCCGGAAGCATTATCACTGTTGGCAATCTAGCCGTACTAGCACAGCAGAACTTAACGCTACTAGGTGGCATCGTAATTAATACTGGACAACTAGCAGCACCATCCGGAACCATTACTCTAACAGCCGTTCCAGGTGAAAACCTAGTCCGGATTAGCCAACCCGGACACCTACTAAGTCTGGAGATTGAAGCGCCTCGTGACAATGCTGGACAGTTGCCAATTACTCCTCTGGATTTACCGACTTTACTAACAGGGGTAGCAGGAAGTGTGGAGACAGAACTCAGTGTTTTGCTTGGTGCAGTGCAACTGACGAATTCTGGTACAACTATCCCAACTGAAGCAGGAACGGTAATTGTCTCCGGTAGACTCGACACCTCGAATTCAACTGATGGGCAGATGGGAGGTGAAGTGAATGTTTTGGGTAACAAGGTTGGGTTGCTGGGTGCAGATATTGACGCGGCTGGTACTCTTGGCGGTGGAACGGTGCGAATTGGTGGAGAGTATCAGGGCAATGGGACAGTGCCAAATGCTTCTCGCACAGTTGTCAGTAGCGACTCAGTTATTAATGCAGATGGATTGCTTAATGGTGATGGTGGGCGCATCATCCTCTGGGCAAATGAGATTACAGGATTCTCTGGCAATATTAGTGCCCGTGGAGGACTGAATTCTGGTGATGGTGGTTTTGTAGAAGTATCGGGTAAGCAAAACCTACTTTTCCAAGGTGCTGTTGACTTGAGTGCAGCAAATGGTAGCTTCGGCACCTTGCTGTTAGACCCAACTAATATCACGATTATTAACGGTACGGGTTCTACAGATGATGGTGTCATTGCAGACAATCAAATCTTGCAAGGAGATGGTGGTGCTGTCTCCTACACCATTTCCCAAACTGCCCTTGAAGAATTATCAGGTGATGCTGATGTCATCCTGCAAGCAACTAACGACATCACGATTGATAACTTAGCTGATAATGCTCTCAGCTTTGACACTGGTACTGGCTCAATTACGTTTCAGGCAGATGCCGATAACAGTGGCGTTGGCTCTTTTTTTATGAATTCGGGAGACTCTATCTTCGCAGAAGGGAGAAATGTCTCAATTTCAGGAGCAAATGTAACCGTTGGAGAGATTAATACTGCTTCTTTGAATGACGGAGGAGCAATCAGTCTTTCTGCTACAGGTAACATCACTACTGGTAATCTTTTCTCTTTTTCGTATGATCTGGGTACCGGAGGAAACATCTCCCTCACAAGTACTCAGGGAGCGATTGACACAACAACAGGAGATTTGAACTCTGCGTCTTTTTTTGGTAATGGCGGAGCGATCGCACTTTTCGCAAACGGTAGTATTACAACTGGCAATCTGTACTCCTACGCCTCTTCTGGTGCAGGTAATGGAAATAGTATCACTCTTACCAGCACTCAAGGAGCGATTGATACGACAGCAGGTAGTTTAAATTCTGCGGCTGGTGGTACGGGGAATGGTGGCGCGATCGCAATTTCGTCTAACGGTAACATCACTACGGATCGGGTAGAGACGAGTGCGCTGAATTACGTTTCTGGTAATAGTGGTAGCAGTGGCGCAATTTCTCTAATTTCCGACAACGGCAGTATCAGCACAGGCGAACTATTATCTCCGTCTCAGTCTAACTTTGGCAGTTCTGGCGATAGCGGCACGATTAGCCTCACAGCGAACAATGGCAGCATCACTACCAACGGCAGAATCTGGTCTTTTTCTCTTGCAACTGTAGAAGGCGGCTCAGGAAATTCTGGTAATGGTGGTGCAATTACCTTAACGGCTAGAGATGACATTACCACTATTCAAGACAGTATAAATAGTCGCTCTCAAGGTTATTTTGGGGCGAGTCGTTTAGGTGGAGCCATCAACCTTACCAGTAGCACTGGCAACATCTCCACAGGCAATCTTACTAGCTCCGGAGCTAGCGGCGGCTCGACCGCCATCAACGCCGAACAAACTATCAGTACAGGAGCAATTGATTCTAGCGGCAATTTGGGTGATGGTGGGGATGTCACGCTTGACGGAATTGGTGATATTCAGGTGAATTCCATCAAGGCCCAAGGTGGCAGTAGTGGCAGAGGCGGTCAGGTTAATGTCACTACAGAACAATTTTTCCAGGCTACAGAAACTTTTAGCGATCGCAACGGAATTGAGGCGAGTATCTCCAGCACTGGAGGTATCGGTGGCGGGAATATCACGATTCGGCATGGAGGAAATGGAGAAACACCGTTTGATGTCGGCAGTGCTAGCACCAACGGTACAGCTAGTGCAATTACCAGTGGCGAGTTCACAATTCCCTCTTTTAGCTCCTATCTCTACACCTACAGACTAGGCAATATTCAAATTATTAGCGTTGACCCGCCTAGTGTTCCTCCTACTGTTCCTACTACCCCACCCACACAGTCTGACCCCGACATCAATTTCGTTGACTTGAGCAAGCTACCAGAAGAGCGATACCTACTACCACCGATTCAAAATAATAATTTTGATGGACTGGAGATTGATCGGTCACTCAGTGGCGATTTCAACCAAGCTCTTGGACTGGGTGAGACAGGAGGTATTACTTTAGCCCAAGCACAAGATACCCTACGCAATATAGAGAAAGCTACTGGTGTTAAACCAGCTCTCATCTATGCTGTATTTTTTCCCTCTACCATCACCTCAGCCCCCACTTCTGATGTCAGTCGCACTCAGAATTCTTCAGGGATAGTGCAATCTTCCTTGTTGCGTCCTGTGGTTCCCAGCCCTAGTGATCAATTGGAACTGATTCTCATCACAGCAGAAGGCTACCCAATTCGCAAGTCACTGAATGCTACTAGAGCTGTAGTTGTCCCAAAAGCAAAAGAGTTTCGCACTTCGGCGATCAATTTAATCAGACCTCGTAGTTACCTTGCCCCAGCCAAACAGATGTATCAGTGGCTTTTAGCCCCCCTGGAAGAAGACTTACAACAGTTGGGTATTAAGAACCTGGTTTACATTATGGATGCTGGATTACGCAGCATCCCTCTAGCAGCTATTCACGATGACAAGGGATTTATTGTCGAACGATACAGTGTTGGTCTAATGCCCAGTCTGAGTCTCACTGATACTCGTTACGTGGATGTAAAGAACAGCACTGTCTTAGCAATGGGAGCTGACCGATTCACCGACCAAGACTCCTTACCTGCCGTACCATTGGAGCTATCTATAATCACAAGCTCGTTGTGGCAAGGTCAATCCTTTCTAAACAAAGCATTCACACTATCCAATCTTCAAAAAGGTCGCTCTTCACGAGATTTCGGCATTCTTCATTTAGCGACCCATGCCGAATATGAACCCAGTAATCCCAGTAACTCTTATATCCAGCTATGGGATGGCAAACTGCGACTTGATCAGTTGAGACAGTTAGGACTAAATAAACCACCAGTAGAGTTGTTAGTGTTGAGTGCTTGCCGTACTGCTTTAGGTGATGAAGATGTCGAACTGGGATTTGCCGGTTTGGCAGTACAAGCTGGAGTTAAATCGGTTTTGGGAAGTCTATGGTCTGTTAGTGATCAAGGAACATTGGGGTTAGTCACTGAATTTTATAAGGAGTTGAGAGAAGCTCCAATTAAAGCCGAAGCACTGCGGCGAACACAATTAGCAATGCTCAGAGGTGAAGTGCGATCGCACGGAGGAAAGCTTGTTACAAGCTGGGGCAGCTTCCCGTTACCGCCAGAGATAGCCAAGCTAGGAGACCAAACCTTTTCTCATCCCTACTACTGGAGTGCTTTCACAATGATTGGCAACCCCTGGTAACTAGAGTTCAATACCAAGGTGATAAGCTGGCTCAGCATTCAAGTTGCATAGTGGGAGCTAAGGGAAGCCCGGAAGAGGATTATGCAATGTTTTCTGCACATCAGCTTAACTGTTTGTACGGCGTGAGAATGCCACATTTTCGGCGTTTGAGACACCAAGTCAAGTCAGTTTAACCACAAGCTAACTGAGATGCGAGGTCATTCAACCAACAAGGCGATTCAGTTAAGAGAATATTTTTAGTTTCAAGGTTTAAACCAGGAGGAAACACAACAATTTCCTTCCCTTGACGCAATGCTTTACGGTAAAGCGCAAGCGCCTCACTCAAGCAGAAGCAGGGAATGGGAATCCATCTGTCGCTGTAAAAATAAACCACAACTTGAAGAGTTGTCTGCTCCCCTTTTGGGAGTGGAAGTTGCCAGGGCGAAACCACAAACAATAAACCTTAGCTTTTTAGTCTGTCCACTTACTGTAATGACCGTCATACATATGTAATAAGAACTGTCCGAGGAGATAGGTCTAGAGTAGTATCTTTGGACACATCATGCCTCTCCCTCTCGACCTTTAGGCTTACCTCAGTTAGGAGTTAGTAATACAAAATTATTTCTACAGGTACGGGAAGAAGGTAAAAGGAAAAGGAATATTGCAAGAAGGCAGAAGGAAGGGGACAGAAGGCAAAAGGTCGAAAGGCTTATACGTCTCAGTTTTGGCTCTTTTGTTAACTGGTCACTTATTTCCGCCATGCTGCAATATAATCATGCCTTTCCCCATTACATCCTGTTGTCATCACTCTGGTACAACAGGATGTGATGGGATAAAACCCTCTGGTTAATAGGCGTCACCACACAACTGCTTAAGTTCGGCTTCGGGTTGACCTAGATGCTGCTGGCGACAAAGTAAGACTTGACCTGCTCGCTGTTGATAGTAGATTCGATGAGCAAACCAACCTAAAGGCGCACCTGCAATTATGCCAATCACTAAACCAGTAGCGAGACTGGAAATAAGGTTTTTTCGAGTGATTCTATTGTGTTCTGCTCTCGTAATGTGGTCGTGTTCTGTTCGAGTAGCGTGATCGTGAGTCATCTAAAACTTCTCCTTTAAACCGCGATTCCCTAAAGAAAGCAAATCTTAGAAGAAGTGACTTCCCTCTTTCTGCTTATCACGTTGAGATAAGCTGATGACGTTGAGCCAGCAAAGCCGTTTTCACTTTCTCATACTCCGTTTTCGCCTGTAATACTTTTACTGGTGTATCAGTAAGCGTACCTGTACGGGCGATCGCTTCTAAGTCCCCGCAAAGTTGGGCAAAGCTTTTCGCACCTAGCATGGCGCTAGTTGACTTAAGGGAGTGAGCTGCCCACTCCAACTCTGATGCATCTTCTTGGGCGATGGATGTAGCGATCGACTGCAACAACTTTGGCGTATCTTCCAAATAGCGATCAATTACCTTGATCAAGATTTCGTCTTCATCCAGCATTTCTTGGACTTCTCGAAATGCCGCAATGTCAAACGCCTCTCCTTCTACAGACTCTGGCTCGACTTCAACCGTAGGAACAAGACGCTCCTGAATCACTTGACAGTTGCTCAAGACGCGACTGAGTTCCTCCACACGAATCGGCTTACTAACATAATCATCCATGCCTGCGTCCAGGCACATCTCGCGATCGCCTTGCATCGCATTGGCTGTCATCGCAATAATCCGAGGACGTTGAGCAAGTGACCATTCACTAACGATGCGACGTGCAGTTGCTAAGCCATCCATCTCCGGCATCTGTACATCCATAAGTACCACGTCATAAGGCTGACGGCGCAGTGCCGCTAGTACCTCCAAGCCATTACCTGCCACATCCGCCCGATATCCCATCCGTTGTAGTAGGTGTAGCCCGACTTGCTGATTGACAACATTGTCTTCGGCTAAGAGAATTCGTAACGGCAAGCGTTGGGCCAAGTGACAGTCAATCTTTGAGGAAATTGAGCAGGTTGATCGAACTTTGATGGGCTGTCCGACGATTGCCTCAATCAAGACATCATAGAGCTGAGACTGTTTAATCGGCTTGTTGAGGAAAGCCAGAAAATCATCCTTCACAAAGTTATGGCTATTTGACCCCGCTATGCGATCGCTAAGTTCTGGCTTCCCAATCGTGGTCAGCATGATTAAGATTAACTGTTGACATCCGGGCTGTTTGCGAATTTCCGCCGCAAGGTTTAGCGCGTCCATCTCTATCATCTGCATATCCAGAATGGCGAGGTCAAATAGTTCTCCTTGACGCAGCCACTCTAGAGCTTCTGAACCTGACTCAGCCACACGAATCACCATTCCCCAAGACTGTCCCTGCATCGTCAAAATTTGACGATTGGTTGCATTTTCATCCACAATCAGCAACCGCTTACCGACTAGCTGGGGTTGGGGAACATCAAGCTCATTCTCTTGAGGACTCTCACACGCTTGCGTGACGAGGGTGAAATAAAAGGTCGAACCCTGACCCACTTCACTTTCTACCCAAATTCTACCCCCCATCATTTCACTCAATCGTTGGGAGATGACCAACCCTAATCCAGTGCCTCCATAGTTGCGCGTTGTCGAGGAATCAACCTGGCTAAAGGCTTGGAACAGGCGACCTAGACGCTCAGCAGGAATACCAATACCTGTATCCTTAACAGCGAATTGAATTTCGTAACGAGGGGAGGGAGTAGGAGGAAACAAGGAAGATTTTTCTTTCATGTCTCCCGTGTCTTCCCGATTCCCAATTCCCAATTCCCGATTCCCAATTCCCTTCGGGTGCGCTTCCTCATCCGGAGGGAACCTCCGGATGCCAGCGTCACCCGATTCCCGATTCCCCAATACATTAGCCACAACTGAAACAGTGACTTCTCCTGTCTTGGTAAACTTAACCGCGTTACTGAGCAGATTGACTAAAATCTGACGCAGACGAGTAACGTCTCCCAAAATCGTGGTTGGTGTTTTTGGGTCAATGAGATAGGCGAGTTCTAGCCCCTTCTCTGCGGCTTTCGGTGCGAGGAGGTCAAGGGATTCTTCGATACAGGTACGCAGTTTGAAAGGGTATTTTTCTAGTTCGAGTTTGCCTGACTCGATTTTGGAGAAATCAAGGATGTCGTTGATGATCGTAAGCAATCCTTCACCACTGCTGCGAATCGTTTTGGCAAAGTCTCGTTGTTGTGGTGAGAGTTCCGTATCGAGCAACAATCCTGTCATGCCGATAACGGCGTTCATCGGGGTGCGGATTTCGTGGCTCATTGCTGCTAAGAATTCACCCTTAGCTTGGTTTGCCGCTTCAGCCGCTTCTTTTGCTTTTTGGGATTCTTCTTCTGCTCGCTTGCGCTCAGCAAGTTCGGCTGATAACTGATGATACAGTTCCGATTGCTGAACCGCGATCGCAACCTGGGTTGCCAATTGTTGTAGTAACTCAATGGCTGAAGACTTCCACTGCCGAGGTTCGCCACAGTGATGGGCAAGTAACAGTCCCCAGAGTTTGTCTCCTTGCAGAATCGGTACTGTAAGACTTGCGACTACCTGAAACTGAGCCAGGAAGTCAACGTAGCAGGGCGTTAGACCAGCTTTATGGACATTCTCAATGACACTCACACGACCTTGTTGATATTTCTCGGTGTAAAATTTTTCAAAACAAGGGTCAGAAATCATCGTTCCTAAAACAGCCTTCCATTCAGGCGTGACAGACTCAACAACAACCATCCCACTCCAGTCAGGATTGAAGCGGTAAATTAGTACCCGATCAGTCTGGAGGAAGTGTCGCACTTCCGTAACGGTAGTATTGAGAATCTCCTCTAAATCTAATGACTGGCGTACTCGGAGTGCGATCGCGCCAACTAAACGCTCCCGTTCCGCTTGCTGCTGAAACGCAACTTCAGAACTCTTGCGTTCTGTAATATCGGTGCTAGTCCCAATCAAACGGTAAATCCGGGAGTTATCATCCCGCAGAGGAGTTAAGCTCGTCAACCACCACATATCTAACCCTTTGAAGGGTAGACATTCCTCATAGGAAATTGTGGCTCCAGCCTCCACACAAGTGCGATAGCGCTCAGTCACGGTTTGAGCAGCCTCCAGGGGCAATACTTGCTCAGGACTTTTGCCACGAAGCTCCTCTGAACGCAAACCTGTCAGGTGTTCGTGAGCCGGATTCAAGCCCACATAACGAAACTCCCCATTCTCCAGGACATCAACAACAAAGATCGACTTTTCTACGCCATCGTAGATACTGCGTAAAAACTCTTCATTTTCTCGCAAAGCCGCCTCTGCCTGCTTTCGTTGAGTGATATCGCGCACAATGCAGACGGCTTCATCAACACCACTTTTGACGATACGCACTTCATAGTGATAGATGCCATCAGGCTTTTTAAATTGATGCTCATACGTCTGCAATTCCCCTATTTCGACAGCCATTTCTAGAAGATGCAGATGATGCTTCTTTGCCTCTTCAGATATCGGTAAGTCGCTGATATTACTTCCAATTACTATCTCTGCTGGGATGAATACATTACTTTCTGTCGCCTTGAAATCCAAATACGTTCCATCGACTCGTTGACGAAACATGAGGTCAGGAATCGCATTCAGCAGCGCCCGCATCTGCTCTTCGCTTTGGCGCAAGGCTTCCTGAGTGTTGAAAAGCTCAGTAATATCAGTATGGGCACCCACCATACGAATCACTTTGCCATTGGCATCTTTCAGGTGAGTGGCTCGTGAAAGGATGTAAACTGTTGAGCCGTTTTTGTGATAGAAGCGTTGCGTTACAAGAAAGCGTGAGACTTTGCCGCAGTTGTAATCTTCTATCAGCTTTAATGCCGCAATTCGATCTTCCTCATAGATGACTTTTTCCCAGGAAACCAATTCGTTGGGTAGTTCATAGTCAAGGTAGCCCAGCATCTCCTTCCAGCGTGGAGAGTAATAAATTTCGCCAGTTATGAGGTTCCAGTCCCAAAAACCATCTTTCGAGGCTTGGGTGACTAGATCAAAACGTTCTTTTGCCGCTGTGAGTTCCTCTTGGAGACGTTGGTGTTGAAGGGAAGGCAGAGGGCAGAAGGCAGAGGGAGCGGTGAAAAGGAACCTGCGTCCCGGCAAGGAAGCACCCCGGAGGGGCAGAAGGTTCTGTGCAGGCGGGGATTCTAAACCCTGCTGAACGGGAACCCCTAAAACGTTGTTCGGTGGGGGATTGTGACCCTTGCTCCGCAATGGTTCGGCTATATGACTCGTACCATCGGCAGACGCTCGTTCGACGAAGTCGTCCCCGTTCCCCGTTGGCGCAGCCTTCTCCAAAAGAGTAGGGGTTCCCGAAGGGTAGGGTAGACTCGCTACCACTGACGCTCCTACGTCGCTATCGCTTCGCGTCACGCTATTGGGATAAATCCCTCCTGCCTTCTGCCCTCTGCCCTCTGCCTTGTTTTCCTCGACAGTTTGCTGCAATTGTTCAATTATGCCAAGCAGTTGCATTGGCTCAAGCGATCGCAATAAATCCTCTTGAGTGAAGACTCCTAACCAATTTTCTGGCTGTTCCCACACCATTAAGTGTTCACTCTGCCATAGGTGCAGCATCTTTTGATTGGCTGTCCACAATGACTCATCAGGACTCAAGCCATACAAGGGTGTCCTCATCACCATATGCGCTTGAGTTTTCGACAAATCAAGCCCTAGCAGCGAGAGTTGGACAAGCTGGATAATGTCGCGTTCTGTAATTAGCCCTACTGGAATTAACGATTGCAACTCAGTTTGGTCTTTTGTCGGAGCAAGGTGTTGCGCTCCATTCTCCCTCTCTTCATCACCTCGCCTCTCCTGAGTCAGCACCACGTAGCTCACATCATGAGTTACCATCAGGCGGGCGATACTCAGGATAGAGCTAGTTGAGAGAGCCTGAATAATTGTGGTTGTCATCACCGTCTCTACCTGTTGCCATTTCAGGAACTTGAGCGGTGATAGCCTTCTACATAGACTCTCAGGGGTAATTACTCCCAACAGTTGACCCTCAGAACCTAAGACAGGTAGGTGATGAATTTGATGTTGATGAAAAAGCGATAGTACTGTGAAAAGATTACAGGACTTCGAGAGAGTCAGGGTAATTGGCGATCGCGTCATCACCTCTGCAATCTTTATTTCCCTAAAGTTCATCTCACAAGCGGTTAGCTGAACCAAATCCTGTGCCGTAAATACCCCAACTAACAAATCTTGTTCCATCACCAAGACGCAAGTCGATGGCGCAGTACACTTGTAATTAGCGATCAATGTCTGCCTTGGTATAGCATCTTCTAAGCGCTGAGTCTCCACAAGAGAAATTGACGCAGCACTGGACAAAGCATTAGTTTTTCCCCCTTTCCCCATTAAGGCAATGACATCTAATAGTGGTGTCTCAGGAGAAATCGTTAGGGGATGAGAAGCGATTAGCTCCTCTAAGGACGGTAAATTAACAAGGGCAGGGTCAGGCTGCATAGTAGTTCCATTGTGTGCTTGCATTGGGAGATGCCAACCTCTTTACGGTTATACTTCAGAATTTTTTCTTTATCTAAAGAGGGCTTAAAGAAACTACAACTAATTATGATGTTTTTGTAAAAATCTTTTTTAGATAGCAGATGTCTGATTTATAAACCAAATCTTACACACATAGAACAAAATAAAAGTAATTTAAATACAAAATACTCCGATTTTAATTGATTAAGACTAGATTTATTACATAGTTTATTCAAATAGTAGGATGGACAAAAATGCCACCCTACTATTTTTTAATCTAACTTGTACGCGCTCTGGAATCTAGCGTCTTACTGGGGGTTAGCACCCATGGCGATCACTGCACTACGCATGAAGTTAATCCGCTGCTCAAAGTCCAGTTGTTTGACGCTATTTGTAAACTCTTGGGTTTCAGTGGGCAGTTGGTAGTCAGAAGGTACCTGAATAACGGTTCCTTTTTCCATCCCTTGTGCTAGACGCAGCCACACATCCAGCTTACCGCTGGAACTTAAAGAGCTATAGGTATGGCTGATCGGAGTATCTGCACAGCTAGCAATATCGCGCTGCGCCTGTAGCTGTTCTTCTGGCGATAAGGCTTGAATTTGATCGAATGCAGCTTCAGCAGTTGTTTGTGCAGAAGTTGCATTCGCTGGATCTAATTGGTCTTTGATGTCTAAATAACCAAACCATAGTATAGCGAGTTGGGTATCAACATCGAAGCCCTTAAAGGATTCGAGAGTTTGTTTTGTGATATCGTCAGTTGCAAAAGTCATTTGAATCTCCGATTGAATTACTAATGGCTCAGATTTCTGAGCGGTTGAGGTGGCTTTCTTGCCTCTCTTCACAAAATTTAATAAATTACCGATGATTGATTAACCTTGCTACAGGTAGAGATCGGGATCACTGCTAAGGGCAGATGAAACAGTAGAGTTTTAATTAATTTTCTTTACAAAATTCCATAATGCGATCACTTTAAAGCTTGATCGTTGATTTAGTTGTTCGTCATGTTAAAGAAGAAGTAGGGGAGGAGTCAGGAGTTGCTCCAAGTACAGAAGAGGACAAGGATAGCCACGATGTCTCATCCAATCAGAAGGATGTTCAACTTTCTTGCCCTGCTTTTAAGTGGCGTTGGTCTATTCTTGAGTGCCTGGATTGTCATCCCCGCTCCCACAAGGCGCCTACTTCCCTTGGGAGTTGGTGCGCCAGAAGTGAGTCCTTGGTTACTGGTACTCAATGCGCTCGCTTTTGCCACTATGCTAGTTGTGTCTTCACGGGTGAAGCGACACCGTCGTTGGCTGTATCGCCTAGCTTTGTTTGCGAGTTTGCTGGGGTTATTCTGGAGCGCACTGCCACTCTTGCAGTTGCCTGCAACCGCGCAGCGTATGGGAGCAGCGATGGTTGAGGGACTAGGCGCAGACTACATGGCAAAAATTCCGAGTGAAGTACAGCAAATGCGATCGCCCAAGTTGCCTCGACAAATGCGATCGCAACCCTTTGTCCTGACTGAGGTCTTTACAGGCATTAAACTTGGTGAAGTCCGCTACATACCTAACATTCAGTTTGCTGCTCCAGACAACGTGCCATTAAGCCTAGATATTTACCAGCCTCCAAAACCAGGACTATATCCAGCACTTGTCGTAATTTATGGTGGTAGCTGGCAAAATGGTGACCCCACTGTGAATGCTAGTTTTAATCGCTATATGGCAGAGCGAGGTTACACTGTTTTTGCGATTGATTATCGCCATGCCCCACGCTACCAATTTCCAGCGCAATTAGAGGACGTACAAGCAGCATTAACCTTCATTCATCAGAATGCAGCTAAGTACGAAGCTAACCCCAAACGCATTGCCTTACTTGGACGTTCTGCTGGAGGACATCTAGCAATGCTTGCGGCTTATCAACCTGATGCTCTACCCATCCGAGCCGTTGTTAGCTACTATGGACCATTTAACCTAACAAGTGGCTACAAAGACCCACCCTATCCCGACCCGCTCAATGTACGTGCTGTGTTGGAAGCCTTTTTAGGAGGAACACCGGATGAGCTACCGGAGCAATACACCAAAGCTTCACCTGCAAGTTATGTAACACGCCCACTCCCACCAACGCTCTTAGTCCATGGAAGCCGCGACAATATTGTCGAAGTACGCTTCGCCCGGAATATGTACAATCGTCTGGGTGCAACTGGGACTACCCGCGTCTTGCTCGAAATTCCTTGGGCAGAACACGCCTTCGATGCGATCTTTAATGGACTGAGCAATCAGCTAGCACTCTACTACACAGAGCGTTTTCTGCATTGGGCGCTCAAATGAACTTAAAGCGAATAGCACTTAATCTGAGTAAGGGGGCTGAAGTATAAAACAAAAACTTTGATTAATTAAACTGCCTATAAAGGTATTGCTCTTAATCGGTGGTCAATAATCTATGAAATCTTTAAAGAAGCTTTACTTTATGACGAGCGATCGCAATTATTATAAAAACACAAAGGTAAAACTTTGATTCAAGAGTAAGTTTGTAGCTCTTTACACTTAGAATCAACGTCACCCAAGCAGTAAGACTAGGAATGCATCTCCACAAAGCGCTCTAGTTATTTGACCACTACAGCTTTGACAAAGCAGTTTTTTATAAGCATAATAATGGGTTCTCCTCTGGAGGAATTCATCAGGGCACCAGCTATCGGCACTGGCAAAGCAATAGAAATTGAGAAATTTTCCTTGCCATTAAAACCTATGCCTGTATAAAGCTCATAGTATAGTTTCCTTTTGTAAACAACGGTTTGGTAGGGTGCGGACATAAATGACTTCTTACTCAATGCATTTGTCTTAACTAATTGTGGTTTCATCCTCATGACAAACCAACTGAATTTGACTTTTCCAGCAGTCAAACACCGCTTATTTGCCAGCGGGGTAAGTTCTAGAGAGCGCACTAAAGCTTTGGTTTTAGCGCTCTGCTTGAGCATCATTCCTGCATTGGGTATTGGAGCAACAGGCTACCACTTTGCAAACCGAGCCGCAACCAAACCAATTGCCCAGGTTGAGTCAGGGGAAACAAAGGTTTCACCAATTCTTCAAAAAAACCTACTGCTTGAATTAGCGCTCTTTAGTGGAGTTGCAGGGGTATTAGCAAATGCGATCGCATTACTCGTTTATCGCCATCGCCTCAGTTCCGTAAAGCCTTGCTCTGAGAAAACGCTATTATTTGGTGATATTGCCTCCCAAAATCAACCGATCAATCTTCACTCTCTCTATCAACGAACCGTTGAGGGAGCAAGAAAAATCCTCAATACTGATCGGGTAATTATCTATACCTTTGACGAGAACTGGAATGGAACTATTACCGCTGAATCCGTTGCACCGGGATTAATTCAGTCGATTGGGAATGAAATTGTAGACACCTGCATGAAAGACAGCAAGGGTGGACTCTACAAAAATGGTCGCATCTGTGTCATTAACGACATTTACCAAGCCGATTTGTCAGCGTGCCACATTAAATTGTTGGAATACTATCAAATCAAAGCCAACATGGTGGTACCAATTCTTCAAGATGACCAACTTCTTGGCTTAATCATTGCTCATCAGTGTGACCAAGCACGAGTTTGGCAGCAAGACGATATCGATTTCTTCGTGCAGTTAACGTCACTTATTTCACTGCGCTTGAGTCGCATGAACTTCCTAGAACACAAAGCAGAAGCCAAACAAGTTAGTTCATTCTCCAACGTTGCTTTGCGTATCCGTGAATCTCTCGATTCAGAGGAAATATTCATCACAGCCGCTACAGAAATTCGCCAAGCCCTAAATGTAGATCGAGTCCTTGTCTGTCGCCTCAACCCAAGCCTCAACGGTGGAGAAGTCGTGGCAGAGTCAGTTGTTTCCGGTTGGTCGTCAACATTCGGCTTGCAACTCGCTAATCTTGGGATTGCAGAGCGTGATTTGGAGTTGTTGAAGAATGGTTTGAACCATCCTATTAGTAAGGTCATTGAAGAATCAACTTACAACAAGACTGACAAAATTCTCGCAGCGCAATACCAAGTTAAGGCAAGTCTAATCGCACCAATTCGGACAAACAAACAGCTCCAGGGTTTAATCATTGCTCATCAGTGTTCTACAACACGCACCTGGGAACAGCCGACAATTGACTTATTTGAGGAGTTAGCCACCCAAGTTAGCTTGGCGCTTGAACAAGCGACCCTTTTAAAACGGGTGGCAACTGAAGCGAAGCGAACACAACTCTTGGCAGACTTTACCTCCCATATTCGTCAGTCGTTCAACTCACAAGACATTTTCAGCATTTCAGTCAAGTCGATTCAACAAACCCTAAATGTTGATCGTGTGTTGATTTACCGATTCAATCCTGAAGGTACGGATGGAAAAATCACATCTCAAGCCGTGTCCTCCGATTGGACACCGACTCCGGAACACAATCTCAATCAACTATTTAAGGAAGAAAATTTCCAAGGCTATCGCATCGGTAGCCTCTGGATTGCCCATGATGTTTATCAAGCCGATCTCACCGCTACTCACCTAAGGCTCTTGGAAAACCTGCAAATTAAAGCCAGTATGGTCGCGCCGATTCTCTCCGGTGATGAGTTAGTCGGTTTATTGTGTGTTCATCAGTGTTCGGAGCGTCGAGATTGGCAGCAACCAGAATTTTATTTACTTAAACAGTTAGCGGCTCAAATTGGCTATGCTCTTGACCAAGCCAAGCTCATTGAGCAAGTTAATCTTGTTTCTGAGCAGCGAAATCAGCAAAGTGAGGAACTGCGGAGTCAATTAATTGGCTTGATTCAAGAGGTTGAAGGAGCCGCTAAAGGTGATCTAACCGTTCGCGCCGAAGTGACGAATGGTGAGTTGGGTACCGTTGCTGACTTTTTTAATGCAATTATTGAAAGCTTGCAAGGGATTGTGACACAGGTCAAACAAGCAACAACTCAGGTTAACGCTTCCCTTGGAGACAATGAAGAGGCAATCCGGCAACTGGCAGATGTTGCCTTCCAACAAGCTCAAGAGACAACGCGAACCTTGGATTCAGTGAAGGAAATGACTCGTTCGATTCAAGAAGTGGCGGATAGCGCTTGCCAAGCGGCGGCTGTGGCGCGTACAGCCTCGACAACAGCCGAAACAGGTGGGGAAGCAATGGAGCGCACAGTGCAAAAGATTTTGAACTTGCAGGAAACAGTCGCCCAAACGGCTAATAAAGTGAAGCGTTTGGGTGAATCAACTCAAGAAATTTCTAAGGTGGTTTCTTTAATCAACCAAATCGCTTTGCAGACAAACTTGTTAGCCCTCAATGCCGGGATTGAAGCGGCACGAGCAGGTGAAGAGGGTCAGAGCTTTGCTGTAGTTGCAAAAGAAGTGGGTGAACTGGCAGCCCGTTCTGTAGCGGCTACTAAAGAAATTGAACAAATCGTGGAAAAGATTCAACTAGAGACGAGTCAAGCGGTTGAGGCAATGGAACTGGGTACATCTCAGGTTGTTGAAGGTACTCATCTGGTTAATGAGACGAAACAAAGTTTAGGTCAGATTGTGGAGGTGTCTCGCCAGATTGACCAGTTGATTGCCTCGATTTCTGTTGCTACAGTGTCTCAAGTAAAAACATCTTGTGTTGTGACGGATTTGATGAATGAGATCGCCAAGGTTTCGGAACGGGCTGCCGAGTCTTCTCATCAAATTTCTGACTCATTGCAGCAAACTGTAGAGGTAGCACGGCAACTACAAGCGTCGGTGGAGGTATTTAAGGTGGATACAAAGAATCATCAAAAGCGATCGCTATGGGAAGGCGATCGCAATTTGCCTCTTTGATATAGCGAAGGACTCTTCGTTCAATGCGATCGCCTTCATTCTCAAGCAGTACTTTTTTACTTAAATGATTGGTATTCAGAAAGGGATTTGACCAAAACCTTGCTTTTCACACCGCTACTAATGATTCATCTTCTTGCCAAGAAAGCAAGGTATCAAGTTTGCCTGATTCTGTAAATGTTCTAGCAGCCAGTAAGCAAGGAAGCAAATCAACACATATCTTGGCTGGATAAATTCCTTCTTGTCCACCAATAACTAGCTTTTCTGTAGCATCAGGTTTTGATAAATCAACCAAGTTATGGAAGCTCATGTTATTGAAAGTTACAGAGACAACATAATTTCCCGATTCACCTCCACCAATAGTCATGTATGCTTCGTCATCTACTCCCAATGTCACTAAAGTTTTGCTCTTGCCGTCTAATTCACGGATGGCTGCTTCTATTTGATTCCAGTCTGGGTTTTCAATGAAGTCACTTTCATTTCGGTTCCCAACCCATTTTTCAACTGATAAGTCTAATACAAACATTATTGGCTCCTTCTGTTTGGCGGTTTTACAGTTATTGTCTTACTTTCGCTTGGAGTAATAGTTTCTAATTCTTCTATACCTAACTGCCAAGCCATAGAATTGACACCCCCTCTTATACCGCAAGCAGCGCAAAGATCGCGATCCACAATCAAACGAGCTTTACCACCTTTAATGCCTGCATCCGCTGCTTGTTGAAAAGCATCAGCCTCAGCGTGGGTTTTAGTAATGGGATTGACTTTGAAAGTTATCTGTCGAGGATGGGGATTACTACCAGAATTTATACCGAAGAAAGTTTGACCGCCTATTTCTAGTTTGGCGATGGTTGATTTATCTATTTCACTTCCAGCAGGGGGTAAATCGAGGCGTTGTCTATATTCAGCTAGTTCTTCAAAAATACTAATAGTTTTTTCCTTCGATATCGAAAATGTTTGCTTCGACTGCTTCACAGTGAATTCGTCTAGCTGCCCCTTAAGCCGCTTATAGCATTCAGATGGTATATTTCTATCATCAGTTTTTAAAGGTAAAAAAATCAATCCTTTACTACAAGTCCATCCCACTACAAGAACGAATTCTTGGCTAGGATCATACTTAGAAATTAATTCTTGGCAGTTTTTCCGATCCTCAGTTTGCTTCAAATATTTGGACAAGCCGTACTGATACTCACCTAAGTATTTAAAAGGAAATTCCCCAGAATTCCAGCTTGGTATGCCTAACGCCTCCCACCCTCCTTTACCCAAGAGGACATGAACGGCACCACGTCCTTGTTCTAAATAACCCTTCCAGGCAAAAGCTGCAAAAAGCTCGAAATCTTCTGCTATGAGTCTACAAATAGGGTGAGGTGGGTTTAATGGGTCAGCCCATTTAACACTAGCCCTTAAATCTAGTAATTTATTCAGTGGTGACGCTGGTTCCTCTGCCTGAAGCCCAAGTTTTTGGTAATTCTCTGGTGGGGTACTGGAAGTCGAATTGTAGCGTAGGCTAATATGCCCATCCCTGCCTCGCCATTCAAGGATAATCGCTACCTGTCGTTCTGGATCATATTCATTCACTATCTTTTGAACTTTATCGGCTTGCATCGCAGCCCAAAGTCCACGCATCATCTCCTGACGAAATATCTCTCGCTCGTCTATGTACTGAACAGAAAAATTACCTCCAAGCAGAACTATCTTATTCAACTTAATGATAAGTGCCCCACGTCCTTTCTCTAAATAACCTTTCCAAGCTTCCCCTGAAAGACGTTCCCAATTTTCCTCAATGAAGCGTATTAAGGATTTCCTGTCAGCTCCTTCTCTAGCAAATTTTTTTAAAGGATGAGATTTTGTTGAGAAGTTACTCTTTATTAAAATTTTATTTTCGCCAAAACCTTTGCCACGACTCATCTCTTTCATCCTGATGTTTTGGAGAATACTAAATCTTATCCCTCACCCAAGCTCGAAATGATTTCAGCAAGGCAATTTCTCCAGAAATTTTACTCTGCTCAATAAACCGACTCATCTCAGCCACCGATACTAGGGAAAAGGCAAGGCTAAACTCACACTCAACATACTGCTCCTCAGCTAGCTGATAGAATTTCAAAACTCGTCCCTCATATCTCCAAAGTTCAGGTATACCTAGGGCTGAGTAAATTCCGAACTTGTTAACAGAACTGCTGGTAATGTCAATCTCAATTGCTAAATCAGGTGGCGGATCGGTTTCTAAATCTAGTTCTTGCCTACCTCTGACTGCTGGTTCATTCTGGATGTAGTAACAGTTATCTGGTTCTATTCCTCGATTAGTTAATTTCCGCATTAGCGTTGTAGAACCAGCACTTTTAATTTCAATTTCTAGTTCTTCAACTAAGGCAAAGATTAAGCGATCAAACTGAATTTTAGGATTTTCGTGTTCGTAAAGAGGAGTCATTATTTCCAAAGTACCGCAATCGTAAGCAAACCGTGAAGCTCTGTCTTCACCTGTCTCTTTCAGTAAAGTTTCAAACGTTTGCCAACTGATGTTTCGTAGTACGGTTCTTTGCTCAGCTTGAGTTAAGGTAGTAACCATCTCAATCTTGGATAAGTTTTAGAACATGAAAGGGTGAGCAATGCCCACCCTTCAAACATAACTGAAGATACTTTATAGTTTCCTTTCAGTCCATGATGTTGCCGAAAAAGTCGATCGTGTCCTTGAGGGCAACAATGAAAGCATCAATATCTTCACGGCTGTTGTAGAAGTACAAACTTGCCCGTGCTGTACCCGATATGCCTAGAATTCGGTGTAAGGGTTGAGTGCAGTGATGACCAGAACGTATAGCAACGCCTTCTTGATCTAACAGCGCAGAAATATCGCTAGAGTCAAGTCCTGGTAGTGTAAAAGAAGCTAGTGCTGCTCTACCTTTACCGTCTTCTGTAGGTTGCGGGCCATAGACTTTTAGTTCAGGTATGCCGTCCAGTTGCTTGAAGAGATAGGCGGTTAGTTCTTCTTCATAGGCGTGGATTTTGTCCATGCCTAAGTTTGATAGATAGTCTACTGCTGCACCTAACGCGATCGCTTCTCCAATTGCCGGAGTTCCGGCTTCAAATTTGTGGGGTAACTCTGCATAAGTGGAGTGATCAAGGAAGACTTCGGCAATCATCTCACCACCACCCATGAAGGGAGGCATTGCCATGAGTAGGTCGAGTTTCCCATACAGGAAGCCAATACCCGTTGGAGCGCACATTTTGTGACCGGAGGCAACTAACCAATCACAGTCCATTGCCTGGACATCAATCGGCAGATGAGGGACACTCTGACAAGCATCGATTAATACCTTAGCGCCGTGACGGTGTGCGATCGCAATAATCTCTTCGACTGGATTAATACAACCCAAGGTATTAGAGACATGAACCACACTTACCAACTTAGTCTTATCGGAAATTAGCTGCTGAAAATGCTCTAAGTCAAGCTCACCTGTCTCAGTGAGGTGTACGTGCTTGAGTACTGCACCTGTTTTCTGAGCAATGAGTTGCCAAGGAACAATGTTGCTGTGGTGTTCCATCACCGAGAGGATAATCTCGTCTCCCGGCTGCAACGTGTTCAATCCCCACGTATAGGCAACCAAGTTAATCGCTTCACTGGCATTACGGGTGAAAACAATTTCTTGCCGCGAGGCAGCATTGACGAAGCTAGCAACTTTATCCCGTGCGCCTTCATATGCTTCTGTTGCTCTCACACTCAGAGTATGAGCGCCTCGGTGAACGTTGGCATTATCCCGTTCATAGTAATGGCGTAGGGCATTCAGTACTGCCAGAGGTTTTTGGGAAGTGGCAGCGTTATCGAGATACACCAACGGTTTGCCGTTGACTTCCTGATGCAAAATTGGGAAGTCTTGACGCACTTTGGCAGCGAGAGTTCTTTCCTGAGCAATCGTCATGGGTTATCAGTTAATGGCTATTGGTTAATGGTTGTTGGTTATTGGTTATTGGTTATTGACAAACAACAAACAACCAACAACATGCAACTAAGACATCCTGCATGAAACACACTGAGCCAGTCTATGCCGTAGCGAAGCTACAGGAATGCGATTAAGAATCTCAGCCGCAAAGGCATCGAGCAACAACTCGCGCGCGCTTGCTTCATTCAGTCCACGGCTTTGCAGGTAAAAAACTTCATCGGCATCCAGTTGGCTTACCGTCGCCCCGTGAGAACATTTCACTTGGTCAGCAGTGATTTCTAGTTGGGGTTTGGTGTCAACACGGGCTTTTGGTGATAGCAGTAAGTTGCGGTTTAGCTGACCCGCGTTCGTAAATTGTGCCGCTTTCGGGACAAATACCTTACCATTGAAGACGGCGTGACCCCGGTCGTCCACGATACATTTATGCAACTGATTGCTGATGCCGTGGGGATGATTGAGAGCGATCGCACTATGAGTGTCAGCCACTTGTTCGCCGCCAATCATCGTCAACCCGTTTAGAGTCGTTTCCGTGCCTTCACCTGTCTGGAATACCTCTAGATGATGGCGAGATAGTTTTGCCCCCAACGTGATGGCATTGCAGGTGTAGCGGCTATTTCGGGCTTGTGCGATCGCACTTTTGCCAATATGAATCGCGTCAGCCGCGTCTCTCTGACTCCGGGTATGAGTCACTTGAGCATTTTCCTCTACCCAAATTTCTGTCACCGGATTTGTGAAATAGGGACGATTCACAGGAATATCTGGACACCCTTCTACACTAGTGACATACGACTCGATTACATTCAATTGAGAGCCTGTTTCAGCTACCACCAAACACCGAGGCTGGAAAATAATCGCCACCTCATCGGTAGTCGAGATAAACAACACATGAATCGGTGTTTCTACTACCGTATTCTTCGACACCCAAACCACAGCGGCATCTGTTAAACCCGCAGTATTCAGCGCCGTGAATAGTTCTTTTGCGCCTTGTTGCTGGGCGAGATATTCACCAACTCTTGAGCGATGAGTTACAGGTAATTGAGCCAAATTACTGACAACTAACCCCTCTGGCAAATCAGCCAAAGATGATAGTTGGGGCGCATAAACCCCGTTAACAAAGGCTAAGCGAATTGGTGCTTCGGGTAATGCGAACTCATCTAGTAATGATTCCGGTAAAGCAGAAGTCGTAGAGGTTTGGAAATTAACCTGTACTAGTGGTGATAAATCAGTAAAGCGCCATTCTTCATCCCGTCTAGTGGGAAGTGTAAGCTTCTTCACCCATTGCGAAGCGCGATCGCGTAACTCATTGAGCAACGCTACCATTTCCGGGTCAATTACTTGTAAACCCAGTGCTTGGGACTGATTTAGTAACTCAATAAGATAAGCATCTTGAGAGTCAGAGGCAGTGATTAATAACTCTTCGGGGTTAGGAATTGTGTTGGCAGAAACTTGCATCGTTATCGTCCTCCAACCTCAACAGCTTCTTCTTCCAGCACCCAATCATAGCCACGAGATTCTAATTCCAAGGCAAGTTCCTTACCACCCGTTCTGAGGATACGACCACTTGCCATTACATGAACAAAATCTGGCTCAATGTAATTGAGTAGACGTTGATAGTGAGTAATCAAAATCGTCCCATTCTCTGGATTGGTCAACTGATTAACGCCATCAGCAACAATCTTAAGAGCGTCGATATCTAAACCCGAATCTGTTTCATCCAGGATTGCCAGCTTCGGCTCTAGTAGCGCCATCTGGAGAATTTCATTCCGCTTTTTCTCGCCGCCAGAGAAGCCTTCATTGAGACTACGTTCTAGAAAGCTAGGGTTCATCTTGACAACTTCTAGCTTTTCCTGTACCAAATCTTCAAAGTCAAAGGTGTCAATTTCTTCTAATCCCTGGTTCTTACGGCGGGAGTTGTACGCTACGCGCAAGAAGTCTAAATTACTAACACCGGGAATTTCTATAGGATACTGGAAGGCGAGAAAAATACCTGCGATCGCACGTTCTTCCGGTTCCATTTCTAGCAAATTTTGCCCATGGAAAACTATCTCGCCTCCAGTAACGGCATAGGCAGGATGACCCGCTAAAACTTTAGAAAACGTACTCTTTCCAGAACCATTGGGTCCCATAATGGCGTGAATTTCTCCCGCCTTAACGTCTAGATTTAATCCCTTAAGAATTTGATTCCCATCGACATCTGCCGTCAAGTCGCGAACCGACAGAATCACTTCACTATTTTCTTTAATCATTTCGACTAACAATATATTCTCTGCAAACTTTGGAAATTGGTGATTGGGGATTGAGAAAAAAGGTTTGTTGTTGAATTCACACGTCATACTTTCCCAGCCCCCAGTCCCTAATCCCTAACCAACACTACCTTCTAGCTTGAGGCTCAACAATTTGTCTGCTTCGGCGGCAAACTCCATTGGTAGTTCATTGAAGACATCCTTACAGAAGCCACTAACCATCATGGAGATAGCATCTTCGGCAGAAATTCCACGTTGCGCGAAGTAGAACAGTTGGTCTTCCCCAATCTTGGAGGTAGAGGCTTCGTGTTCTACCTTGGCAGTATTGTTCTGCACTTGGATGTAAGGGAAGGTGTTCGCCTGCGCGCTGTCACCAATCAGCATTGAATCACACTGAGAGTAGTTCCGTGCGCCTTCAGCTTTGGGACCAATCTTCACCAAACCGCGATAGCTATTTTTGGAACGGCTGGCAGAAATTCCCTTAGAAATAATCGTGCTGCGGGTGTTTTTGCCAATATGCACCATTTTGGTGCCAGTATCAGCTTGCTGCATATTATTGGTCAGCGCTACAGAGTAGAACTCCCCGACAGAATTATCGCCAACGAGTACACAACTGGGATACTTCCAGGTAATCGCAGAACCTGTTTCTACCTGTGTCCAGGAAATCTTGGAGTTAACGCCCTGGCACAATCCCCGCTTGGTGACAAAGTTGTAAATACCACCTTTGCCGTTTTCGTCTCCGGCATACCAATTCTGTACAGTGGAATATTTGATTTCAGCGTTGTCGAGGGCAACGAGTTCCACCACAGCCGCGTGTAGCTGGTTGGTATCGTACATCGGTGCTGTGCAGCCTTCTAGGTAGCTGACGGAACTGCCTTCTTCCGCGACAATCAAGGTACGCTCAAATTGTCCGGTGTCACCTGTGTTAATCCGGAAGTAGGTTGAGAGTTCCATCGGGCATTTAACACCCTTGGGAATAAAGACGAAGGAACCATCACTAAAGACGGCAGCGTTGAGGGCAGCGAAGTAGTTATCTGCAACAGGAACAACGCTACCAAGGTACTTCTTAATCAGTTCTGGGTGTTCTTGCAGGGCTTCGGAGATTGAGCAGAAAATTACGCCATCTTTAGCAAGCTTTTCTTTGAAGGTGGTTGCCACGGAAACACTATCAAAAATTGCATCCACAGCAACGTTAGACAACCGCTTTTGCTCAGAAAGGGGAATGCCTAACTTCTCGAAGGTTTCCAGCAGTGCGGGGTCAACTTCATCAAGGCTATCTAGCTTCTGTTTCTTTTGCTTAGGTGCCGAGTAATAACTAATATCCTGATAATTAATAGCAGGATAGGTAACGTGAGGCCAGCTAGGCTCCGTCATCTTCTGCCATTGCCGATAAGCTTTGAGGCGAAACTCCAGCATGAACTCTGGTTCGTTCTTCTTGGAGGAGATTAAGCGGACGACATCCTCACTCAAGCCGCGAGGAATGATGTCGGACTCAATGTCGGTGACAAAGCCGTACTTGTAAGGCTGGTTGACTAGTGTCTTGACGGTGGCAGTCATTGATTCAGTGTTCTAGGAGTGTTCTTGTGCGAATCATTAAGATGGCAGGTGGGTGACGGCGAGCGTCAAGCTGCGGCAACCACTGACAGATGCGTCTGATGACTAAAACAACAAACTAGTTGTTTAACTCTATTGTAAAATACATTAACAACAACGATATTGTCAAAGTCGAATCAGATTGCTTCCTCTCGCCTTTCAGTCCCAAGTTTCCCGAAAGCCGATGACGACTACTCAGCATCCTTCCACTAAGCAAGACATCTTGCAACGTTTACTGAAACAAGATCAAGCGACGGCGCAGGAGTTAGCCGAAGCCTTTGAGATTAGCCCGCAGGCAATTCGGCGGCATCTGAAGGATTTGGAGACAGAAGGTTTGCTTGAGCATCAACAGGTACAAGTGGGGATGGGGCGTCCCCAATACGTTTATCGCCTTAGTCGCAAAGGACGCGATCGCTTTCCTCATCGCTATGAAGATTTTGCTGTTTCCCTACTGGATACTCTCATAGAAACTGTAGGGCATGAACAAGCAAGTTCAATTTTGCGTAAACAGTGGCAACGTAAAGCACTAGAATATCGCGATAAGGTTGGCACGGGTTCGGTACAAGAGCGTGTGGCTAAGCTAGTAGAACTCCGCAAAGGCGAAGGGTACATGGCAGAGTGGTATGCTCTAGAACCAAGTAATGTAGAAAACGGCATTGGTCATCAGTTTATTTTGGCAGAACACAACTGTGCTATTTCCAATGTTGCTGAGTCTTATCCCAGTGTGTGTGGACATGAGTTGGAGATGTTTGCAGCAGTGCTACCGGATTGTACGGTAGAACGCACTCACTGGATTAACAATGGCGAACATCAGTGTGGTTATTTGATTAAAGCAGGAAGCTCATGTAAAGAGGTTGTGTGAGCTATTTCTCCAGTAAGCGATCGCTTGCTATGGTAGAAACGAACTACTGAAATATCTATCTTATGGCTGAACCTCAGCAACCGACTACACAATTTCTAACTCCAGAAGAGTCGGCAGATGTAGACAAAGCGCTACTATCCTCCTCAGAAAAATTTTTGACTCGATTAACAATTTCATCTCTACGGCTGTTAAAGCAAATTTCCAAAGATACTAACGTTGCAATTGAGGACTTAACCCATCAGCAAGTCATAGACTGGTTTGAACAAGATGGAAAAATCCGGCGAGAACAAGGAATCGATGCGGCGTTCCTCAAGTGGTAAAGCTTAACGACTGCATTATGTGACAGGTATCTGAAAAAGTAGAGAGTCCCCTTGGCAATTGTTATTTCCTTTATAAACCTCAAAGGAGGTGTGGGAAAGACGACAACAACTGTCGCTGTAGCAGAAATGCTAGCTGGAGTATTCCTGAAAAGGGTTTTGGTCATCGACCTTGACCCTCAAACCAACGCCACATTAATGCTAATTGGCGAAGAAAAATGGGAGGAACTCAACAGTACTAACCACACCTTAGTTCAATTATTTACAGATGCTATTGAGCCAGAACAACAGAAATTTAATCTTCAACGAACTTTGCAAAGGCAAGTATCTAATGTCAAAGATGTCGATAACCTAGATTTGCTTCCTTCCAGTTTAGATTTAATTAACGTCCAAGACCGACTAGCAACAATCCCCAGTGGGCAATTTTATGCCACTAGCCCAATTGAAATTCTTCGCCGAGGGATTCGCTCTGTTATTAATAAGTACGATTATATTCTCATTGATTGCCCACCGAATTTAGGGATTATGACACTCAATGGTTTGCGAATTTCGCAAAATTACATTATTCCAACAATCCCTGATATGTTGTCAACCTACGGCATTCCACAAATTACAAAACGGGTTAGAGAATTTTCAGAAACGATTGCAGAATCAATTGAACCGCTAGGGATAGTTATCTCAAAGTATCAGATAGGAATGTCTCTACATGACCGAGTTATCAATGATTTACGCCGCTATAGCCGGGATGCTCCAGTCTTTGAGACAACAATACCTCAAATGCAACAGATTGCTGAAGCCGTTGAATTTATCCATTCTCAACAGTTCTCAACCCTGAAGCAAAAATGGGGCTATGCAGGTCAATTTTATACCTATCTGAGCTTAACTCAAGAAATAATGAAGAGAGTAGCTGGATGAGTCTTGAGAAACTCAAAGCTTTTTTGAGCTTAAAGCGTGCGAAAAAGCCTCCTTCCTTGAGTGAGGAAAGAGGCTTTTGTCTTTTGTGTCGAGTATAGACCTGGCACCGAGCTATTTTCCCGTGGGGCAACCCCCAAAGTATCTTCGCCGCAGCAACGTTTCACAACCGAGTTCGGGATGGAGTCGGAGTGGAGCCATCGCGCCAATAGC